>DATNOY010000812.1:0-13594 GCA_036703495.1 Coleofasciculaceae cyanobacterium | reverse complement strand
TGGGCCATGACTGCCCCAATCGCTGAACCTAAGGCAATGGCAATCAGAATCATTTCATAGTTGAGTACGCCTTGATTCAGCAGCGTAGCCACGATCGCTACCAACATACCGATCGCCGCAATCAAATTGCCCTGACGTGCTGAGGCAGGCGATCCCAGCTTCTTCAATCCCACGATAAACAGCCCGGCTGCAGTCAGGTAGCTTAACTCAATGCCAGTGGGTAAAAAGCCAGTGGGTAAAAATTCGCTGAAATTCATGCCTTCACATCCTTCTTCTTGAACATTTGCAGCATGCGATCGGTGACGAGGAAGCCACCCACCACGTTAATTGTGGCCAACACCACGGCAATCAATCCCAAAATCACAGTCAGACTCCAATTCTTCTCACCAGCTACCAGTAGCGCTCCCACTACGGCAATCCCCGAAATGGCATTGGAACCCGACATCAGCGGCGTATGCAGCGTAGGAGGAATTTTGTTGATCACCTCAAAGCCAATAAACGTGGCCAGCGTAAAAACCACCAAACCTGTCACTAAAGGGTCTGTCATCAAAGGTTACTCCTAAAATTTTGCCCGCAGAGATCCTAATGAGCCGCAACGGGTTCACCCAGCAGTTCACGCACGCGGGAGTTGCGGATTTCCCCGGCATGGGTGACGCAAGTGCTGCCCGTGATTTCATCTTCAAAGTTCAGAATCAAATTGCCGTCCTTGACCAGATATTGCACCAGCGTCAGCAAATTTTTGGAATACATTTGGCTGGCATGAATGGGCATAGAGGCTGGCAGGTTAATCGGGCCCAAAAGCGTCACCCCGTGGCGCACAATATCGCGACCCGCTTCTGTCCCTGCACAGTTGCCGCCCTGCTCTGCCGCCAGATCCACCACCACTGAACCCGGTTTCATCGAAGCCACCATTTCTTCAGTCACGAGGCGAGGGGCCTGTCTACCCGGAACTTGAGCCGTGGTACTCACCACATCTGCCAATTTGACATGCTCAGCGATCGCTTCCTGGGTGCGCTGCTTGGCACTATCTGAAACTTCTTTGGCATAGCCACCGGCCGCCACCGTATCTTCTTCCAGCTTCACCTCAACAAATTTTGCCCCCAAACTCTGCACTTCTTCCTTAACGGCAGGGCGGATATCAAAGGCTTCGACGACTGCCCCCAAGCGGCGAGCAGTGGCGATCGCCTGCAATCCGGCGACACCCGCACCAATCACAAATACCTTGGCTGGCGGAATTGTGCCTGCAGCGGTCGTCAGCATGGGGAAAAACTTGGGAGAATGGGTAGCCGCAATCAGGGCAGCTTTATATCCGGCAACGCCTGCCTGAGATGACAGAGCATCCATGCTCTGGGCGCGGCTGATGCGAGGAATCAGCTCGATCCCAAAGGCAGTCACTCGGCGATCGGCCAAGCGTCTGGCCAGGGCCGGTTCGCCCAGCGGGTTGAGGAAGCTAATCAGGGTTGCCCCTTCCCGCAACATATCCACCTCATGCCGGCCGTTATCCCGGTGTTGAGGCGGCTTCACCTTCAGCAGGATGTCTGCCTGATGCCACAGGCTATCAGCATCGGCAATGATCGAGGCTCCGGCTGCCACATAGTCTGCATCGGAGAACGAGGCCTGTTCGCCTGCGCCTGCTTCTACCCAAACCTCAAATCCTTGTTTCACCAACCGGGACACCGTATCTGGAATCATGGCGACTCGACGTTCGCCCATTTCTATCTCTTTTGCGATCGCTATTCTCATGAAATCTCCTGAAGCCTCAAGGTTTGCTGGATGCTGGCTATGTGGATCTCGAATCTGCTGTTGTCAGGGCAAGGAGCACAGCCCAAGCCATGCCCAGCCTATATCTACTGACATGTCTACTAACATGCCTATTAAATGGATGCCCCTTCAAAGTTCAACTTCAAAGTTCAACGTCTCCCTGCGTGTGGCAATGACACCTCTTTGTAAAGATTTGTCAGCGTAAATCTACTGGAGCTTCTTCACACAA
The DNA here is from genome assembly GCA_036703495.1 of Coleofasciculaceae cyanobacterium. Classification (GTDB taxonomy): domain Bacteria; phylum Cyanobacteriota; class Cyanobacteriia; order Elainellales; family Elainellaceae; genus Drouetiella. The sequence goes on along the minus strand of DATNOY010000812.1, from coordinate 11,604 downwards.
TAATTCCGCCTCAGCCATTACGGGGGATTTCTATAGATTTAGATCACATCTTTCCCCCAAGGTATGCAGCTGCCACAATCTGCAAGTATTCTTCACAAGGGTTTGCAACAAACCAAAATTCTTCTCAACTTCTAGTGATTCTAATAGGAACTAGAGACGTTTCAACCCAAAGTCCCCAGCACACTAGATGGTTAATATCTGAAAAGTGCTAAAAGCCAGCCTAAACTAACCGCGATCGCTTGACAGGTAAACCGTTTGAGCCGTTTGTTACAATTCAAGAATTGTTTATTTCACTTTTTAAACTAATCTAAAATTTCAAAACTAAATCAATCTGGATATTGCTCAGTTTCCTGCCATTCCCATTAATAATTCTAGAAATTTCAGAAGTCGATCGATCTAGAATATTTCGTAATATTTGAGATTATTACTGTCAATAAATAATAAAACTTCGCCCGATTTTCTCCAATTTTGAGTTCTCAAACCTTTGCGCCTGCTGACCAAAGATTAACTTAACGACCGTCCGACCTTAACTGGAGCTTTACCTGGCTGTCTTAGACTTAGTGACTAATTTATGAAAAAGAGTCCAAGTCTTGATTAAATTTCGGCTTTATAAATGAATCTTGAACTGCCCTCTTCCCAAAGATCTAGCCTTTGGCAACCCAATCGGCAGGCAAGCAAGTGGTCTGAAGCAGCTGCAAAGGCCATTTTTACGCTGTTTGCTCTCCTGTCAGTCGGGACAACCATCGGCATTGTTCTAACGCTGATTTTTCAGACAATCGAGTTTTTCCAGGATGTTCCGATCGGGCGATTCCTTACGGAAACCAAGTGGACGCCTTTGTTCAATAATTCTCAGTTCGGCATTTTTGTGTTGATCAGCGCTACGGTGCTCACGTCTGCCATTGCCATTCTGGTAGCGGCTCCTGTAGGGCTTTTAGCAGCCGTTTTTCTGAGTGAGTATGCTGATCCCAAGCTGCGGCGCTGGCTGAAACCCCTGTTAGAAATCTTGGCGGGCGTACCTTCAGTCGTCTATGGCTTTTTTGCCCTCCTGTTTGTCACTCCCCTGCTGCAACAGTTGCTCCCCGATTTGCAGGGCTTTAATGGGTTGAGTGCTGGCTTGGTATTAGGGGTTTCGATTATTCCCTTGATTGCCTCCCTGAGTGAAGACGCAATTTATGCTGTTCCTCGCAGCTTGCGGGAAGGGGTGTATGCCTTGGGTGGCACTCAGCGGGAAGCCATTACTTCAGTGGTGTTGCCCGCTGCGCTCTCTGGAATTATGGCCTCCATCCTCTTGGCAGTTTCCAGAGCCATCGGTGAAACCATGATTGTGACGCTGGCGGCGGGTCAAAATCCTACTTTGGGTTTCAATCCGCTTGTCCCTATCGAAACGATGACGGCGTACATTGTGCAAGTCAGTCTAGGGGATACGCCTGCTGGCTCGATCGCCTATAAAACCATTTTTGCGGTGGGTATGACACTCTTCCTGATTACCCTCACGCTCAACATCTTTAGCTTCTGGTTTGTTCGCCGTTTTCAAGAGAAGTACGAATGACCGCTCAAGACCCACCCAGCTTTTTGGCCTCAACTCCAGAGACACCCCGGTTTGCGGTTAATCTCCCTCAGCGCTATCGTCTCGATCGCCTGTTTGTATTCGCCTGCCAGGTGGCGATCGTCCTGTCCATCTTGGCGCTCGTGATCCTCATGTATTCCTTCTTAAAGGATGGGTTGCCCCGGCTCAACTGGCAGTTCATCACGAGCTTCCCATCTCGGCGGGCTGCTGCGGCAGGCATTGCTCCAGCCCTAGTCGGCACAATATGGATGCTGGGATTAGTGGCTTTGTTTGCCTTTCCCATTGGTATTGGTGCAGCAATTTACCTGGAAGAATTTGCAACAGACAACTGGTTTAACCGAATTATTGAGATTAATATCAACAATTTGGCGGGTGTTCCCTCCATTATTTACGGACTTTTGGGACTCCAGCTGTTTGTGCGCGGCATGGAGCCGCTTACAGGGGGGCGATCGGTCTTGTCGGGTGGGCTGATTCTAGGGCTGCTGGTTCTGCCCATTGTGATTGTCACAACCCGAGAAGCGCTGCGAGCCGTGCCCAACAGCCTGCGCCTGGCCGGATTTGCCCTGGGTGCTACCCAATGGCAGGTCGTGCGAGAGCAGATTATGCCGATCGCCCTACCAGGAATCTTGACCGGCACCATTCTTGCCTTAGCCAGAGCGATCGGCGAGACCGCCCCGCTGATTGTGATTGGAGCCCTCACCTTTGTACCCTACCTGCCCACCAACCTGCAAAGCCCCTTTACGGTCTTACCCATTCAAATTTATAACTGGATCTCGCGTCCCCAACCGGCCTTCCACGACAATGCTGCTGCTGGAATTATTGTGCTGATGCTGGTATTACTGACGATGAATGCTACCGCCATCTATTTCCGCAATAAATTTCAGAGCCGTACCTAGGAATTACCCTAGAGGCGTTAACTCCATCATTCATCTGTAGCGCTTTGCATTTAACTCAAACCAGAATATTTTTGAAGGCTGCACGAGGCTTTCAAGACATATTTGTCTTTCACACATTTGTCTTTCACACATTTGAGAACAGCTATATCTTCAGTGGTTTAGGCTGATTTATGCTGACATCAGAAGCCAACAAAGCAAGGGCTATCCGCCGATCAGAACGAATTCTGATTATTGAAGATGAAGCTTTTATTCGGGAAGCGATCGCCTCCTCTCTCCAACAAGAGAGGTATGAAGTTTTGACTGCCGCCGATGGCGCAGCGGGTCTACAGCTGGTGCTGCCGTCTACAGCTCACAGCTCAGAAGCCATCCCAGATTTGCTAATTCTAGATTTAATGCTGCCAGACATCAATGGCTTCGACCTCTGTCGTCAAATCCGGCATGGCGGCAGCAATTTACCCATCCTGATCATTAGCGCCAAGTCCAGTGAGAGCGATCGCGTCATGGGGCTAGATCTGGGAGCCGATGACTACTTGCCCAAACCCTTTGGCATGCGAGAGTTAATTGCCCGCTGCCGGGCCCTGTTGCGCCGTTGGGATGTTCCCCTGCCGACGCTATCGGTGCTGAGAGTCCGCGATATCGTCCTGGATCGGCAATCTGCTAGCGTCGTGGTTCGGGGTGAGGCTGTTTCGCTATCGCCCAAAGAACTTCAGCTTTTAGAACTGTTCATGCAATCTCCCCGCCAAGTCTGGTCACGGGAACAGTTGATGAAGCAAGTCTGGGGCAGAGATTTTATGGGAGATTATAAGACCCTAGATGTTCATATCCGCTGGCTACGGGAGAAATTAGAAGTTAATCCCAGCCAGCCTGAATATCTGATCACAATGCGCGGCTTTGGCTACCGATTTGGTTAAGGCTATCGGCAAAAGCGCGACTTGGTTTACCCTGTTCTTCATAAGCGCTATAAAAAATAACCCCCGCTGAAATTAAGCGCAAAGCGCTGCAATTAAAAATTCAGAGAGAATTTGTTTGCAAAAAATAAAAATGCTTATTGTAAGTAGAAAAAATATTGATATAAGGCGCTTTTTAGACCTGCGCTGATACAGTTTTTCTCAATGCACAGCTTTTTTCAATACAATACAATGCCTATTTCTTCACAAAGTAGTTAAGCCCTAGTGAATTTACGCAGCGTATCTAGCCAATCCTCAGGAGTACCGTGCCATCTTGGGGCAGAGTAAGATCGCTAGGATAGAGTTCTTCATGGCCAACGCTTCAGTAGGGAATACTATTTCTCACGCGCGGAATCTCCGCAGCTTACAAGGGAAACATACCTTTAAAGATTTCGTAGGACAGCAAGATTCAAACGACTATTACAGGTTCAGAGTCTCTCAATGGCGATCGGCTGTGTTATCCCTGAAGGGAATGAAGCATGGCAATGCAGATTTACAAATCCTAGACGATCAAGGAAGAATTCTGGGAACTTCTAAGCGATCGGGTACTAAAACTGAGCAGATCAAACTCAGCCTTGACAAAGGAATTTATTACGCCCGAGTTTATGACCACAGAGGAAGCACTCCCTATAAGCTAGGTTTGGATATCAGCCAGGATCAAACTGCAAATCCTATCCTGCAGTGGAATAATGCCGGCCTAGAAGCTATTCGGCGCACCAAGCCGGGTCCCACTCTAGTAGCGCGTGATTTAGCAATTCTCCAAACTGGCATCTTCGACGCTTGGGCTGCCTATGATTCTAAAGCAGTTGGCACGCAACTCGGTAACACGTTGCGTCGCCCTAAGGCAGAACAGACGCTGACTCGAAAAACAGAAGCCCTCAGCTATGCTGCTTATCGAGTTTTAGCAGATTTGTTTCCAACTCAGATCGCTTTGTTTAACGGCGTGATGACGAGCCTGGGATACGACCCCACCAATACTTCTACTAATACTAAAACGGCAGTAGGGGTGGGCAATGTAGCAGCTCAAGCCCTATTAAACTTCCGCCACAACGATGGCTCTAATCAACTGGGCAATTTGACAGTTTCTGGTGTGCCCTACGCCGATTACACAGGCTACAAGTCAGTGAATACGCCCGATCAGGTGAATGATGTCAATCATTGGCAGCCCCTAAAGGTTTCGGATGGCAAAGGGGGCTTTGTAACGCAAAAATTTGCTACCCCTCAGTGGGGCAAAGTCACTCCATTTGCCCTAACCTCTGCCGACCAATTTCTGCCACCACCACCCAAAACCCTACAATCCGATCCAGTTGGCTTTAAACAACAGGCTCAGGATTTGCTAGATCTCAGCGCCAACCTAACTGATGCCCAAAAAGTCATTGCCGAGTACTGGGCAGATGGCCCGTCCACAGAGCTCCCTCCTGGACACTGGAATCTCTTTGCTCAGTACGTTTCCAACCGCGATCACCATACCTTAGATGACGATGCCAAGATGTTCTTCTCTCTGGATAATGCGCTCTTGGACACCAGCATTGCCACTTGGGAAACCAAACGCGTCTATGATTCAGCCCGGCCAATTACAGTAATTCATGAGCTGTTTAAAGACCAGCCTGTCACCGCTTGGGGTGGGCCCAACCAGGGAACTAAACAGATATTGGGACAGAATTGGCAACCCTATCAGGCTCCAACGGTGGTTACGCCTCCCTTTGCAGAATATGTGTCTGGACATAGCGCCTACAGCGCTGCGGCAGCCGAAGTTCTTAAGCAATTTACAGGCAGCGATCGCTTCGGAGCCTCTTACACCCAAAAGGCAAATACCTCTAAGTTTGAAACAGGGCCAGCCACTGATGTCACCTTGCATTGGGATACCTTTACTGAAGCCGCTGATCAGGCAGGGATGTCTCGTCGCTATGGTGGCATCCACTTCGCCGACGGAGATTTGTCAGGCAGAAGCTTAGGTCGCCAGGTCGGAGATTGGACCTGGACTAAAGCCCAAAGCTACATTAATCCTCAGAAAACCAATTCTGCAAAAACTACAGGGGCAAGGCCTTCGGCAAATACCCCCATGTCCTGACTCAGCTCATATAGCCATTTTCACTCAGTCAAGTCCAGATTAATTTTTGAAAGCCTCGCGGAGCGAGGCTTTCAAAAATTAAGTTTTGGGTTGTATTAAACTCACGTTCCTTAGGACTGCTATAGATCCTGGATAAATTAGCTAGCAGATTTTTCTAGATATTTCTCCAGTTCAGTTAAGGCTTCCATATCCACTTTGGTCTGCATCGGGCAGAACTTCGGGCCGCACATGGAGCAAAATTCAGCGGTTTTGTAAATATCGGCAGGAAGCGTCTCATCGTGATATTCACGAGCGCGATCGGGATCCAGCGATAGCTCAAACTGGCGGTTCCAGTCAAAGTTGTAGCGAGCCCGCGAGAGTTCGTCATCGCGATCGCGGGCACCCGGTCGATGTCGGGCAATATCCGCCGCATGAGCCGCAATTTTGTAGGCAATTAAGCCATTCCGCACATCCTCAGCGTTGGGCAAACCCAGATGTTCTTTGGGCGTCACATAGCACAGCATGGCTGTACCATACCAACCTGCCATGGCCGCACCGATCGCTGAGGTAATGTGGTCATACCCTGGGGCAATATCAGTTACCAGTGGGCCCAAAACATAAAAAGGGGCTTCAGAGCACTCCTCCATTTGTTTCCGCACATTAAATTCAATTTGATCCATTGGCACATGCCCTGGCCCTTCCACCATCACCTGCACATCCTGTTCCCAGGCTTTGCGCGTCAGCTGCCCTAACGTCTTTAACTCTGCCAATTGGGCCGCATCAGAGGCGTCATGCTGGCAGCCCGGCCGCAGCGAATCACCCAAGCTAAATGAGACATCATATCGCTTAAAAATTTCAATGATGTCTGAAAAGTGGGTATACAGCGGATTTTGTTTGTGATGATGCAACATCCAGCGGGCCAGAATCCCACCGCCTCTGGAAACAATGCCGGTAAGCCGATCTTTGACCAATGGCAAATGCTCCATCAAAATGCCAGCATGAATGGTCATATAATCAACCCCCTGCTGGGCATGCTTCTCAATCACATGCAAAAAGTCATCGGCAGTCAGACGCTCAATGTTGCCGTGAACGCTTTCCAGCGCTTGATAGATTGGCACTGTGCCAATGGGTACTGGTGAAGTTTTGATGATAGCGGTGCGGATTTGATCGAGATTGCCGCCACCTGTGGACAGATCCATCACGGTATCTGCGCCATACTTCACGGCTAACCGCAGTTTATCCAATTCTTCTTCCAGGTTGGATGAGTTGGGAGATGCACCAATGTTGGCATTGACTTTACATCTGGAGGCAATACCGATCGCCATGGGTTCTAAATTCGGATGATTGATATTCGCCGGAATAATCATCCGACCCCGCGCCACTTCATCTCGAATCAATTCTGCAGGCAAATTCTCACGGAGTGCCACATACTCCATCTCCTCCGTCACTCTGCCCTGACGAGCATAGTGCATTTGAGACACATTGCTGTGTCCATGCCGCTGAGCAATCCAGTGTGTTCTCATAGTCTCTTCCTTAGACAAAGATTTTTTCTTGATGACCATCGAATTCAAGCAAAAAAGTTACTTCACCGTCCCCACCACATCTTCTGAGCCGACATAGGAATGGCTCTGCATCCGCAATTTTTGGAAGTCAAACGCTGTTTTGCTGGTAGCACTGGCTGCGATCGCCACCCCCATCGACACCAGCAAAGCTGCAGCAAAGCTCACTAGCAAATCGCCACCAAAAGGAATGTTCAACCAGGCGCTAAAGTCCGGTTTTGGGAAAAACAGCGCTCCGGCGGCAATTCCCAATAAAGCGCTGACTAAGGCTACGGTGCCAGTCAGACGACGTGAATAAAACCCATATAGCACCGGGAAGAAAGCGCCTGCACAAACGAGATCGGCTAACAAGAATAAGTAGAGAACATCGTACCCTTGAGCAGCGATCAAAATCGCCGGAATGCCGATCGCCACGGTCAGCACTCGCGAGGCCCGCAACAATCCGCTAGACTGCATTTGGGGAAACAGCCGCGTTAGATCAATCGTAAACACGCTAGCAATTCCATTCAGCAGGGCTGAGATGGTGCTCATGACCAGCGCCAAGGCCAAAACCAGGACTACGATCGTGAACCAGATCGGCAACGCCAACTGCTTGAGTAAAGAGAAGAAGGCGCGATCGTCATTGAACCCGAAATGTACCGCCAATAACCCCAGCCCACCCGCAATCAAAATGATCGGCAGCACGGCTAAAGCGCCTCCCAGGAACGACTGCCGCACCGCCTGATCATTGCGACAAGCATAAATCCGCTGCCAGTTGCTTTGGTTAAACATTTCCGCCGCAACAATCGCAATCATCAGCGTGATGCCAAACTTAATGCCGTCTACATAGCCCAAATCCAAGAGCTGCGGAGTTTTAAGCTGCACGGGTGCTAAGGCACTGCCCCAACCTCCCAAAGCAGCCAGCGCTACCCCAAAGCTGATCAGCAACAGCGGCAGCATTACCGCAAACTGGATAGCATCCGTAAAAATTGAGGCTCCTAATCCACCGTAGGTCGTATAAATAAAGGTAGCCGTAATCACCAATAGCGCTGTCCAGCCTAAAGGCACATCCGCCAGAATTTGTACCGCTTTGGCGATCGCCGTTAATTCAGCCGCCAAGTAAATGAACATGTAGAACACAATGATGCCCAGCGTCAGCACATACATGGCATTGCCAAAGCGATACAGAACAAACTCATTCAAAGAATGCCCGGTCGGCATCAAATTACGAATCCTCGGGCCCACCTGCGTAAACACCAGCAGCGGTAGGGCTGACCCAATACAATAGCCGATAACGCCCGCAATGCCGCTAGTTGCTCCCACCTGCGGCGGACTAAACAAGATCCAAACGCCCATAGCCGATGCCACGATCGTGGCCAATGCCATACCCGGCCCAAACCGATTGCGGCTGACCATAAACTCTTCAATATTTATGGTCTGCTTGCTGGCATGGAGTAGACCCAGCAATGAAAATACGCCTGCCGTCACTAGCGTGACAAGAATGGCGATCGCTCCAGTAGACATGGTGATGTAACCCTCTTTGGCATAGAGTGTGCTCAGCTAGAGACGGTTTGAACCAGCAATCTGGTTAGAGTAGACGCTCGCTACGGCATATCGCCAGCTGTAAAGGTTGCTTCTACCCATTTCCATCCACCTTATGCAAAGACCATCTGCAAAGGCGATCGCTGATCGTCATACGTGACCTCAGTCAACGCTTCCCTCCGCTGGTACTAACCAGACTCAGGTTCCGAGGGTGTAATCTCAGCCTGACTTAACTCAGGCACCCCTAGCTTGTAGGACATCTTATCACCTGAAGCCATCCTTTGCAGCCCTGTCGATGCGCCAAGGATCTGTCGATTAATGTTTCGCAACAGAGGCTGATTTTTTTACTCAAAAATTTTTGATAAATAGCTCTTTACCTTTCAGCGCGTAGCTCCGTCCGTAATTATTCATGCCGTACTGCAATTCCCACTCCACAATGTCAGCAAAGCTAAAAAGCTGCCGAATTTCTGGCGAATCATCGTAGGTAATCAGCCATTGATGCGGGCAGTTTTTCATGTTATCTGCAAATCTCTGATGATCAAAGGCAGTATGCAAATCGCCTTTGACCCCATACAGCTTTGACTGAGTCGCGCTCCAGTAAGGCGGATCTAAAAATAGAAAGACATCCTCACCTGCTTCCGAAATCACCGCTTCATAATCTCCATAGGTGATCTCTACTTCTGATAAATAAGCGGCAACCTTATTCAGCCTTGCAATGGAAGAATCTGTGAATCGCTTTTCAAATGCCTGCTGCGAATATCCGCCCGAATCCATCACACCCGAGAAGGTGATTCGGTTCATGATAAAAAACCGCACTGCGCGATCGAGGTCAGAAACAATATTAGCCTCATCTTTCAGGAACAAATAAAGCGCTTTGCCAACGCAATATTTCTCTCGCAATTCAATCACTGAGGCACTCAGTTGCTCAATATCATCTCTGACAAATTTCCAAAAACAGCACAGATCGTAATTGAGATCATTAATCCAATATTTCCGGGTTGGTAATCCATGAGTCGATAATCCAGGCTGAGACTTGAATGCCAGGAATACCGACCCTCCGCCCACAAAAGGTTCTCGAAATTCGGCAATCCCTGTGGGGATTTGCGGCAAAATCAAATCTATGGCTTTGGATTTCCCGCCAGGATATCTCAAAGGACTTTTAGCGGCACTCGGTTTACTCATAAAAATTGCGAGAACTCAAATTTACGAGACAATGCCCTAGCCTGTCCCTCAGCCTATCCTATCCCTCAGCCCATAAAGTATATAGAGATCTGGAAGCAGCTGTCTCTAAAACCTGCTGAACTCCAGGAAGCTGCTTCCATTGATAATTCCGACCCTTTCCAAGCCACGCCACAGCGATCGCTGATGTTATTTCAGCCCATGCGATCGCGATTGGTTCATTCCTAAATCCCTCGATGGGGGGTTGGCACAACTAAGCTCTTTGGCGTATCACCAGATCACACCCTGACCAGGCAGAGTAGGAAAGCCTGGACGACATTTAATGTATTTAATAATACTTATATAACATCCGTATTACATCTGAAAATAGTTGGAAAGATTCTGCCCGTTCCTCAAATCAGCATGCCATCCAGCAACGTTCCATCTATTTACTCTCATTGGAATTTTATTAAGAAACTTTCATTTCAAAAATAGTTAATCTGGCGGGTGTCAACTATTAGCACTTAGAAATACTGTAGATAATTTATATCGCCTATCGCCGGAACCTGAGACTCTATAGCTTTACAAGACGAACGCTTCACGGCGTTGCGTTTAGAATCACAATTTAAGGACTACTATACTCTTAATCCCATAAATATCTGAGTCAGCTATGAGCAACTTTACTTTTGCATTTATTACACCTAGTTATGCGCCAGACTTTCAAAGATGCAAGTTGTTATGCTGGAGCATTAAGCAGTTTGTCCTTTTTCCAGTTAAGCATTATATCGTCGTAGACAAAAAAGATTTCAATCTTTTCCAACAACTAGCTGATTCAAACACAATTGTCTTAACTAAAGAGGAGATTCTTCCCACTTGGATCAAGCGAATCCCTTTCTTTGACAAGAAAAATATCTGGCTGAATCTCAAGGGTTACAAGTCAGGCAATTGGCTATTGCGGGGTTGGTTAATCCAGCAAATAGTGAAATTGGCGGCAGCACAATATGTAGAACAAGAAGTTTTAGTGTTTGTTGATTCAGACGTTGCGTTCATAGATTTTTTTGATATTCACACCCTGATCAACAACGATAAAGTTCGGCTTTTTAGGGTAGAGCATTCTACTAATATGGATAATGAAATGGGTGAAAAATGGAAGGATACTGCAAAGAAATTACTTGACTTACCACCGCAAAATAATTACAACGATTTTTACATCAGCCAAATTGTGACTTGGAGGCGTGACAATCTCATTAATCTATATCAACTTATCGAGAAAAACTTTCAGCGAGATTGGCTAGAAGTTATATCTGAAATGAGGGATCTTTCTGAATATATTCTTTATGGTATGCTCGCAAGCTATGTAATAGGAGAAGACTCTGGGCACTACGATAATCATCTACAAAAAGTTTGTTGGTGCTACTGGGAAACTATTCCTATGTCCCATCAAGAGTTAAAGGAGTTCTTCCAAGCAGCTCAAGCCTCCAGTCATAAAGCTGTAATGATATCCGCAAAGAGTTCTATAGATTTATCTATTGAGCAGTTTCAAAATTACCTTGCTTTAATTTAGAATCTTCAGGCAATCTGATGTGTGATGGCATACTTGGCATTGTGTTACTTGTGACAATGCCAATTGATTCTCAGTGATATCCCAAAGAAGATAATTCACAGACGACGATCTGCAGAAGACAATCTACGGTGAGATCCAGCTAATCATTGACTAAAGTCACAGATGTTCATCGTCACAGCGATGCAGCAGGCTGAGCAGTTGATATAGTTTCGGGATCACATTCCCCTTAGAATTGTTCACATTTAAACCAGATCAGTATGTCTATTCAATCTCTTTTACATCTCAGAACCGGTTACAAAAGCCATAAATACAGGTGTACTCCCCATAAAAGAACGCAAAGAC
>DATNOY010000811.1:0-2387 GCA_036703495.1 Coleofasciculaceae cyanobacterium | reverse complement strand
TGCCCCACCGCAAAACTCCCAATGACCGATAAATTGCCCAAGTTAGCAACATCCTGGCAACGGGCAATGGTTTCAGATTGGCTCACCCAGCACCCCAAATTAAGCGCAGAACAGGGATATCGGCTAGCGCGATCGCGGATTCTGCAGCTGCTGGTGCTGTACCAGTGTGAACAGCGAGGACTTTTGAGGTCCGGCCGGCTGCTGACTTTGCAAGAGAACCCGTCAATTGATGCTCAGCTGCTACAACTTTGGCAAACGCTGAAGATTCCCTGGATTGATCACGATGTAGAGCAGGAGATGCCTAGCTCAGATGCGTTGCTCAGCCCGTTGATCCGCAGCCTCTACCGAGTGGAGTTACAACCTGAGTTAGGCAAAGTCGCCATTCTGGGGCAAATCTATGAAACGTTGCTGGCGGCAGCGGGCGATCGGGCCCATCACGCTCAAAAATCGGGCGGCATCTACTACACCCCGGAAGCGATCGTTGCCTACATTCTGCAAAACACTCTATCTCCGCTTTTACTGGCTGACCGCTTTGCGTCTCCGGCTGGCTTAACGTTGCTTGATCCGTCGTGCGGGGGCGGCGTTTTTCTGCTGTTGGCGTATCAATTTCTCCTGGAGTGGCACCTGCAACTCTACCTTGCCCGCGATCGGCAGCAGGGTTTGCAAAACGGCTGGATTGAACAAAATCCAGGGGGGCAGTGGCGTCTGAGCCTGGCAGAGCGATCGCGAATCTTATTGAGCCATCTGTATGGAGTAGATATTGACCCGCAAGCCGTTGCCCTTACCCGATTGGCGCTGTGGCTGAAGCTGTGGGAAGGCATGAGCGATCGCGGCTCCCTGCCATCAGACCCGCCTCTAGATCTGAGCCATAACGTTCAATGTGGCAATGCTGTGATTGGCTCAGACTTCTACATAGAAGGGTTTGGTCAACTGCAGGAACGCGATCGCGTCTCTGCCTTGGACTGGACACAAGCCTTTCCAGCCATCCTGCAGGCAGGCGGGTTTGATCTGGTTTTTGGCAATCCTCCTTACTTAGATTCGGAGAGGATGGCGGTGCATTTAGCCGATTGGCGACGATACTGCACCGCAAAATATGCCACTGCTACGGGCAATTGGGATCTCTTTTGTGTGTTTATTGAACAAGCGCTGAGATTGTGCAAACCGGGCGGATACACCAGTTTAGTTGTACCCAACAAACTGGCTTCGGCAAATTATGCGGCCAAGGCGCGATCGCTGCTGATGCAACAAACCCAATTGCTGGCACTGCGCGACTATTCCAGCGTTCCTGCTTTTCAAGCTTCTGTTTATCCGCTGGTGTATGTGGCACAAAAGCGATCGCCCGCTGCCGCTGCATCGGTTCGGTATGAGCAGATGCAGAGCCTCGATCGGGTCAGGCAATCGGGACAGCTTTTCGATCTGGATGGGACTCGGCCCTGGCGAATCGGCGTTGTGCTGCAGCAGACGGACTGGATCGATCGCGTGACTCAAGGGCATCCCAAGCTGGGAGACCTGGCTCATGTGACGGGGGCAGCCACCGTAGCAGAAGCCTATGCCTTACAGCCCTGGATTCAGAACGGTACGGCAAAACTAGGCGATCTCAAGTTGGTCAATAGCGGCACTATCGATCGCTATAGCTGGCTGTGGGGCAAAAAACCGTTACGCTATCTAGGGCAAACTTATCTGTATCCGATTATTCCTGCCGAGCAGATTGCCCATCTACCCCCCAAACGTAGGCAGCAGGCGCAGCAGCCCAAAATTATGGTAGCCGGACTATCTCAGGTGTTGGAATGTGCAGTAGATACGGATGGCTCTGTTTTGGCCGGAAAATCTACCTCGGTGATTCAGGCAAGTCCGCTAGATTTGCGCTATCTTTTGGGCTTGCTCAATAGCCACTTGCTCAGCGTTTATTTTGGTAGCTGCTTTGGCGGCAATCGCTTGCAGGGAGGCTATCTGCGTATTGGTGCTCCCCAATTGCGGCAGTTGCCGATTCCGGTGCCTGCGGATGCGGCAACGCACTATGAGCAAGTCATTGCCTGGGTTGACGATCGCCTGCAGCTGCAGCAGCAAATCCAGCAGCACCCCAGTGCAGCTCAAGAAACAGCGATCGCCGCTTTAGAAGCAGCCATCGATCAACAGGTCTACAAGCTGTATGGTTTAACAGATCTAGAAGTAAAGGCGCTCACCACAGCAGACGAAAATCTATAAAAATTCCAGGATGATTGCGGCTACTTTCGAATAAAATTTGCTCAGACTAAAATAGTTCGACCCCACCCATGAGTCTTTTCCGCAGATTGGCGATCGCCCTTTGTCGGTTTTTGTTTGCTCGCCGTCCTCACCGGATCAGGCAGCGATCGCGCCGTCCTGTTTATCGCAACCCACTTTATCCT
>DATNOY010000810.1:0-6098 GCA_036703495.1 Coleofasciculaceae cyanobacterium | reverse complement strand
TTCGTCCTACGTCTCCTGATTCTGGCAGGTTAATAAAAATTGCAGAAGCGCAGAGGAATTCCAGATCTTCTGCGTTTTTGTGCGTTTCTCCCCAAGCACCTAGCTGCTTGCTGCCGGTATCATAAAGTTGGATAGCGTTTTCTCTGTCTTCCTTACTCACCTCTGCAAACTATGTTGGGCAAGTTTTTTCAAAAACCAGATCCCGAACTTCAGAATCGCGTTCCGCCAGGGCAGCATCTCGCCAAAGGGTTTCCTGTTTTAACCTACGGACAAACTCCTCACGTTAATCTTGAAGACTGGGAGTTTAAAGTCTGGGGATTAGCGCAGCCCAAAACTTTCACCTGGGAAGATTTTATGGCCATGCCCCAGCATAACTTCACGGCTGACTTCCACTGCGTGACCACCTGGTCGAAATTGGATGTGCAATGGACAGGTGTCAAAGTAGTAGATTTCATGCAGCAGGTGGAGCTTGATCCCAAAGCCTCTCACATCATGGAACATTGCTACGGAGGCTATACCACTAATCTGGCTATGGAAGATTTCTTAAGGGAGGAAAACTTCTTTGCCCATACCCTGTTTGGAGAGCCTTTGCCTGCCGATCATGGTGGCCCCTTGCGTCTGATCGTGCCTCATCTCTACGCTTGGAAGAGTGCTAAATGGCTTAATGGCTTAGAGTTTTTAGATCATCAAGAACTGGGTTTTTGGGAGCGCAACGGCTACCATCAGCGGGGAGAACCTTGGGCGGAGGAGCGATACAGCCGCTAGTTCTAAGATTCTGAGGGCAATTTAGGGTTTAAAAACTCAATGGGTCTGGTTCACAGTGACCAGACCCTAGAAATCGGTTAATTGCACTCAAATTGAATCATTAGGTGGACAATAAAACCACAACACCTCATTACTTAAGAAGATATTCCTTGCCTCTTTAGGAGGCGGCGCAGCTTTGGTGACCTGCGATTCAGCCTATTGGGAGATGCAGCTAAATGTGCAAGGCTGAAGGCAATCTCACTTACATGAAGAATAGGAATACCCTTTACATAACTGAATGTTGCGCCTGAACTAAAGCAGGAGGCACAGGGCTTAAGTCAGGATGTTTGGGTTGAATGTCTCTGTTTGTGCCTAATCTCAAGATATCACTTGTGTTCTAGAAGACAAGTCACTGTTTGCCAAAGTTAGCAATAGTTGGCGAAAGTTTATTTGTGAGAACAGAAAGAAATATGAGAGCGCTAGCAGCTCGGCCTCAACAGGCTATCTCTGCTCATTCAATCGTGGATTCAATTAAATCTAGGACTGGGGGGCAGGGGCGGTGGCTGGGGGGCAGCGCCATCTCCTCGTCACCGCTCATTTAGCTCTGCTATACATTAGCTCTGCTATACATTGGAAGATATTGATCAGCAGTTGTACGCTATGCCCCACGATCGCCAACCTCTCTCCTACCCAAACAGCCTTACCGTCCCTCAAGTTGATGACTACCACGGCATATCTGTTCCTGATCCCTACCGCTGGTTGGAAGATCCTCACTCAGAAGAAACTCAAGCCTGGATCGAAGCCGAAAATCAGGTGACGTTTGCTTACCTGGAAGAGATCCCAGTTCGCGAAACCCTTAAGCAGCGGGTCACCCAACTGTGGAACTATGAAAAGTTTGGGACTCCCTTCAAGCAAGGTGATCCGCACCAGGGACAGCGCTACTTCTACTTTAAAAATGATGGCTTGCAAAACCAGAGCGTGCTTTACACCTTGCCTGATCTAGATGCAGAGCCGCAAATCCTTATGGATCCCAATACCCTGTCAGAAGATGGGACGATCGCCCTTTCCGGCTTGTCAATTAGTGAAGATGCCCGGCTGATGGCATATGGGCTGTCTGTTTCCGGCTCAGACTGGCGAGAATGGAAAGTACGGGATATTGAGACTGGCGAAGATTTGCCCGATCAGCTCAAGTGGGTGAAGTTCTCTGGTGCCTCTTGGACGCACGATCACCAAGGCTTTTTCTATTCGCGCTATGACGAACCGAACGATACTACCAAGCTAGAAGAGGTCAACTACTATCAAAAGCTGTACTATCACCGCATCGGTACGCCTCAATCGGC
This sequence comes from Coleofasciculaceae cyanobacterium, assembly GCA_036703495.1. GTDB lineage: Bacteria > Cyanobacteriota > Cyanobacteriia > Elainellales > Elainellaceae > Drouetiella. The sequence goes on along the minus strand of DATNOY010000810.1, from coordinate 4,014 downwards.
AGATGTGTTGATTTACGATCGCCCCGATCAAAAAGAATGGGGATTTAGTGGCTCTGTCACCGAAGATGGGCGCTATCTGATCATCTCCGTCTGGAAAGGCACCGAGTCTAAGAATCTAATTTTCTACAAAGATTTGGCGGATCCCGCCAGCCCTGTGGTTGAGCTCATCAGCACCTTTGAGTCGAGCTACGGCTTTATTGACAATCAGGGCGAAACTTTCTGGTTTCAGACGGATCTGGATGCTCCGCGAGGACGCGTTATTGCGATCGATCTAGCTACTCCCGACCCCTCCCACTGGCGGGAATTGATCCCTGAAGCTAGCGAAACCCTGGAAGGCGTTGGGGTGCTCAACTATCAGTTTGTGGCTTCTTATCTCAAAGATGCTCATACTCAGGTGAAGATCTTTAACCTGGATGGCACCTATGTGCGAGAGGTCGCCTTACCTGGACTAGGCTCGGCAGGCGGCTTTGGCGGTAAGCGGCAGGATACTGAAACTTTCTACAGCTTCACCAGCTTTACGACCCCCACCACCCTCTACCGCTATGACATGGTCAGCGGCGAAAGTACCCTATTCCGCCAGCCTCAGGTCAATTTCAACCCAGAAGAGTATGAAACTCAGCAGGTCTTCTGCACTAGCAAGGACGGGACACAAGTGCCCTTATTTATCACTTATAAAAAAGGGCTGACGTTAGACGGCAATAATCCGACTTACCTATATGGCTATGGCGGTTTCAATGTGCCGCTAACGCCTTCCTTTTCACCCAGCAATGTGGTGTGGATGGAAATGGGGGGGATCTACGTTATGGCCAACCTGCGAGGGGGCAGTGAATATGGCGAAGAGTGGCATCAGGCAGGCATGAGGCTCAACAAGCAGAATGTATTTGACGACTTTATTGCTGCTGCTGAATGGCTGATTGCTAACCACTACACGTCTGCTCAGAAATTGGCGATCGCCGGAGGCAGCAACGGTGGGCTGTTGGTAGGGGCCTGCATGACCCAGCGGCCAGAGCTGTTTGCGGCAGCCTTACCGGCGGTGGGGGTCTTAGACATGCTGCGATTCCATAAGTTCACGATTGGCTGGGCCTGGTGTGCCGAATATGGATCTCCTGACAATGCAGAAGAGTTTCCAGCAATCTACGCCTATTCGCCACTGCACAACCTGAAACCAGGCACCTCCTACCCCGCTACGCTAATCACCACGGCTGATCATGACGATCGGGTTGTCCCGGCGCACAGCTTTAAGTTTGCGGCGGCACTGCAAGCCGCTCACGCAGGTGATGCCCCTGTCTTAATCCGGATTGAGACCAAAGCGGGCCATGGCGCAGGTAAACCCACGGCTAAAGTGATTGAAGAAGTCAGCGATCGCTGGGCGTTTCTCTGGCGAACGTTGAATATGGCGGGTGATATTGAGCCGTCATAACGCAAAATTAGCTTAATTTGCATTGAAGTGCCTAAACTTCAGACCTATTCTCGTTCTCTCGATAAAAATTGACATCAGGCAGAACCATAGAGGAACAACGGCTTAGTCCGTTTGCTAACTCTATGGTTCATAATTTCTACATGATGGGCTAAGGTTGTTTATAAAAACTTTTTAAAATAATTGGCGAGCTCTCTGATAGATTGATAGAGAAATTTTCGCGTTTCCCTGATCTGCAGTGGCTCTGCAGGATATGTCCCCTGTGAATTTGACGATAGACTGAGTTCAAATCATCCGAACCCACGAATATAGCGCCTTCAACTCAAAGATTTTTGCTTCATAGGGCTATAGTCCATTGGGTTAGATGCCGGAGTTCCACCTGGGGCGCGGCTCCCATGCCTGCCTGGACTAATCTCTGTGACGATAGCAAGCAAGCAATTCCCCAACCATAGCGCTATTATAAATAGCGCCTTAATCGCGCATGAGTCGCGGCAAAGTCGTTTTAATATCAAGTGTTTAACAAAATTGGATAGGTCAAGACTCTGTAATATTGTTTGACGACCGAGGGCACTCTATAGTCTGGAGTGACCTGAGATCTATTGGTAAGCTGAAAGCCATTGTTGATCTACTTTACTCAGGGTTGGAGTTTCTAGCCTCCTCCCGCATAATCTACATAATCCATAGAGGGTTTAGCATGACACAAAGCAAAAGAGCGCTAATTACCGGCATCACAGGTCAAGACGGCTCTTACTTAAGCGAACTGCTACTGGAAAAAGGCTACGAAGTGCATGGCATCATTCGCCGCACTTCTACCTTTAACACAGACCGCATCGATCATATTTATGATGATCCTCATGATGAAAAGGCGCGTCTCTTTCTGCACTATGGCGATCTCACCGATGGCACAACGCTACGGCGGATTTTAGAAGAAATTAAGCCCGTCGAAATTTATAACCTGGGGGCGCAGTCTCACGTCCGCGTCAGTTTTGACTCTCCTGAATACACGGTGGATTCCGTGGGCATGGGCACGCTGCGGCTATTGGAAGCCATTCGCGACTATCAGCACCGGACTGGCATTGAAGTGCGGTTTTATCAAGCAGGCTCCTCCGAGATGTACGGCAAGGTACAGGAAGTGCCCCAACGAGAAACGACACCTTTCTATCCCCGCAGTCCTTATGCTTGCGCTAAGGTGTACGCCCACTGGCAAACGGTAAATTATCGCGAGTCCTATAATCTATTTGCCTGCAACGGCATTTTGTTTAATCATGAGTCGCCCCGCCGGGGTGAAACGTTCGTCACTCGCAAAATTACCCGGGCGATCGCTCGGATTGTGGCTGGCAAGCAAGAGAAGCTCTTCATGGGCAATCTCGATTCTAAGCGCGACTGGGGTTATGCCAAAGATTATGTGCGGGCGATGTGGCTGATGCTGCAGCAAGAACAGCCCGATGATTATGTGGTTGCGACGGGCGAAACCTACTCTGTCAAGGAGTTTTTGGATACAGCCTTTGGCTATGTCAACCTGGATTGGCAAAAATTTGTGGAATTTGATGAGCGGTATCTGCGCCCCGCCGAAGTAGAACTGTTGATTGGCGACCCGACAAAAGCTAAGGAGAAGCTGGGTTGGCAGCCTTCGGTCACCTTTGAGCAGTTGGTCAATTTGATGGTGGAAGCCGATCTGAAGGCGTTGGGGCTGGTTCCCCTTAATGGACATACGGTGCAGCCTGTGCTTGACCAGGCTACCGTCCGTCAGAGCATTGGCAGAATGATTTAAGAGCAAAGGGAAGGCATCCAGCCAATTCTGTGAGCAGGCTACTGTTCGTCTTGGGCATTTTGTAGCGCAGCGCGCTGGACTATAGTGCGATGCACTCAGATGAAAACACTCAGATGTAAACAAGGGGATGCGGGGGCACAGCCGCTAGGGGTGGAACCTCTGCACTCCGTCTCATCTGGATGAGTGCTGTTAAGTATCTCGGCGTCATTAAAAACCAGATCTAAAACCCTGTGCCGCCCGCGCAGCGGACAGCGCAGGGTTTTATGTTTAATTATGGCTGTCTACTTATCAACCAGGCTGTTTCTGGACTGCCTCGCGAAACTTTCAAAAATAGTCTGGACTGCGCATCGTTGTGAATAGCGATCTGTTGTTTAGAAGTTCGATCGCCACTGGGGTGCAAGTCATCTAACAAGCCAACCTGTGCTAAAAACAGTTGGGTTTATGACCGACGGTTTAATGTCCCTTAGCGATTTCAATCCAGTAACTAAATCTATGTCAACACAATTAGACTTCAGCAATCAGCGTATTCTGGTGACAGGCGGAGCCGGATTTTTGGGTCGTCAAGTGGTTGATCAGCTTTGCCAAGCAGGGGCAGATCCCGCCAAAATTACGGTACCGCGATCGCGAGACTATGACCTTTGCACCATGGAAGCCTGTCAGCGGGCAGTCGATCAGCAGGACATTGTCATTCATCTAGCAGCCCATGTGGGTGGCATTGGCTTAAACCGAGAAAAGCCCGCCGAACTGTTTTATGACAACTTGATGATGGGCACCCAGCTGATCCATGCGGCTTATCAAGCCGGAATCAAGAAATTTACCTGCGTAG
>DATNOY010000809.1:0-2566 GCA_036703495.1 Coleofasciculaceae cyanobacterium | reverse complement strand
GGAAGACGAAGAGTAGCGGTATCGGTGGTCCCGTAATAAATTACGGCAGCATCACACCCACGCACGAAAAAGCCCCACGGCTGGGGCTGACTGGGTCAAGTGATTCATTTCTAGGGTAGCTAGGATTCTGGTATGCCGTCCCACATCTGAGCAACGGGGAGCCGCTTACCTTCCTTTGCGTCAGCCAGCGATCGCTTGAGGCTTTCGGTAGGGGTGTCTTTGATCCACTTCCGGCCATCCCACCGATACCCGTCATCATCGCCTTCAGAATAGAAATCTAGGGCAGCGATCGCACCTCCGCCATACCCCGCGTTATTGAGGGCGTTAGCTGGATCGGACCCTTCCAGCACTTCTCTGTCGCCTGTCAGCCAGAAGAATGTAAATTGCTTAGCCATAACCATCCTAATTAGTATTGTCAGCAAATAGCATTCCAGCGGCAAAGGCAACCACGCAAACGGTTACCGTTACAATTAAGCCACTAGCGCCAACGGAAGAAAAAATTCCAAATAGTAAGCCGATTAATCCACCAACCAATATCCCGATTAAATACTTGCGCTTCACCACGACTACCAACCTCCAGAGGAAACGACTAGACGGACCACGATCGCAGCTTCGATTGAGAGAGCTAGGGATAGGGCGATCGCCATGTTAATCAAAAAGCGAGCATCAGTGGTCATGTAACTTGCCTCCCGATAAAAACGTGGCCCAAATAAAACTTGGCTTCAGGATCTCCGTCTTCCATGAGTTCTTCTAGGTAGTCGATATAGCTCGTTAGCTCATACTTGATGTTTAAGACGTGGATCAGGCAACTTGGATTGAGATCTTCCCAGTCTGCATAGCTGCAATGATTGTCTAAGATGGTTTGCCCATTCTGAAGTTTCAACTCTCCTGCTGATTCCAAAGTTTCTTCAATGTATTCATTTACAAAAACCAGATCAGGAAAGCGCTTAGATGCAGCAATCAAAACTGGAAGTGGGACGGACCATGCGGTGTCGAACTGGATGCGATCGCCTTCCCTCTTGGCAACGCTGTAAGCGTCCCATTTTGTGCCCCAATGTTTCACAGACCAGTCGTACCAGTTAAAATCGCCAGGAAACTCTAACTGCTCCCTTATGCTCAAGTTGTCACGGAGAGTTTCGTTAGGCATTGGAATTATGGCGTTAAAGGTAAAGCTAGAATCTTTCCCTCTAGAATCCTTGCCTTGCATCGCTTTGAAAAACTCATTAACGCGATCGCTGTCCCCTAAAACTTGCAAATAGTTGGTTACGTGGTTGGGCATGACTGGCTCCTTGTTGTTTCAAGTTCTAGCACTGCATCAATCGTTTTGTTTGCGATCGCCAGTCCTTCGCTCAAACTGGCAACCCTGACACCGTATTTAATCTGGTGCCGCTGCCACTGCAGCCAGCGATCGCCTTGACTGAACTGCTTGAGATAGATGGGAATTTGGTGATGATGGGCAATGGGCTCGTTTAGCATGGGGGTAACTCCGGTTGTGCGGGGGTGGCGATCGCTTGTCGGGCAATGGGCAGCGATCGCCTTTTGATTAGCTCTCTGTCTTGGCGCTGTCTCTAGCACCTCGCTTGAAATTGTCTAGATAAGCTTGTTGTTGATCTGCAGGTAATTGGTCAACCCTGGAGGTGCGATCGCCATTAGATACAGCATTAAAACCATCTTTCCATCCAACTAAATTGGGCATATCTGTGATGATGCGCTTGCTCATGAGATTTCTCCTTAGTTTGCGGTGACGGGGTAAAGGTACAGCCCTTGTGTGGGCTTCGGTGAGTCGAGTTCTCCAATACCTGCGATCGCCAAGATGATGAGAAGTGCGCTACTAAAACACTTATGAACCCGTGTTCTGGTTAATTCCTGCTTCGACCAAGTCGGGCGGCTGATACTTGTCCACAGGCGTAAATTCGGGGTGTAGCACCCCTATTTGACTTAAATTGATAGCTGCATTCAAATCTCTGTCACATTCAAAACCGCAGCTACATTTGAACGTGCGCTCGGAAAGTGGCAAACATTCTTTTTTGGTTCCACAGCTAGAACAAAGTTTTGAACTGGGAAACCATCGGCTAGCTAGTTTTAACCGACTGCCATACAACTCAGTCTTGTACTCCAACTGCCTCTTGAACTCATAGAAGCCACAATCAGAAATAACTTTAGCCAGTCTCCGATTCTGCATCATGCCTTTTACGTTCAAGTCTTCAATGACTACCATGCTGTGGTTCTTAGCCAAGTAGCTAGTGAGTCCATGAATGTAAGTTTTACGGGCGTCTGCAATGTGCTTGTGAAGCTTGGCGATTCGGTCTTGAGCTTTGCGCCAGTTTCTGGAGTCGATCTGCTTATTGCGATCGCGCCATTGTTTTTTAGACAACTTCTTGCCTAGAGTTCGGAGCGGCTTAGGGGAGTCAGGATATTCGCCCACTGACAATGTGGCAAAGCGCAGAATCCCCAGATCTACTCCAACAACGTCAAATGGCTTCTCAGTTGTTTGTGAGCTAACTTCAATCCTGAATGACACATACCAGTTGCTTGCATGACGACTGATAGTGACTTCCTTGACCGG
>DATNOY010000808.1:0-5722 GCA_036703495.1 Coleofasciculaceae cyanobacterium | reverse complement strand
TTCAGTATAGAAACGGTAGATACCTATCGCGTCCAGCCTTGCGTTTCGCCAGTTTGGGATACGGCCCTGGTGATGCGATCGCTGGTGGCTTCGGGTTTAGCGCCCGATCATCCCGCCCTAGTGCAAGGTGGCGAATGGCTATTGAGCAAACAGATTTTAGACTATGGCGATTGGTCCGTCAAAAATCGACGAGGCAAACCGGGTGCCTGGGCCTTTGAGTTTGAAAATCGCTTTTATCCGGATGTGGATGATTCGGCTGTGGTGGTCATGGCACTTAACGCCGTGCAGTTGCCCGACGAAGCGTTGAAGCAGGCTGCGATCGCCCGGACGGTGGACTGGATTGCTTCGATGCAATGTCAGGCAGGCGGCTGGGCAGCCTTTGATTTGAACAACAATCAAGACTGGCTCAATGCTTTGCCCTATGCCGACCTGAAAGCCATGATTGATCCGAATACCGCCGATGTGACGGCCCGTGTGCTGGAAATGGTGGGTCGGCTCCAGTCCGGACAGCTGAGCCAATGTTTGAGCAGGTGGGAGCAGGTATCCACTGAGCGGGCCCTGGCTTACCTGGTTGAGCAACAGGAGCCTGAAGGCTGCTGGTTTGGCCGTTGGGGCGTCAACTACATTTACGGAACCAGCGGGGTGCTGGCTGCCTTGGCTGAAATTGCGCCGCAGTCGCATCGATCGCAGATCCAGCGGGGGGCTGCTTGGTTAGTGGGCTGTCAAAACTCAGATGGCGGCTGGGGAGAAACCTGTCAAAGCTATCGGAATCCGGCGCTGAAGGGACAAGGCGTCAGTACGGCTTCCCAAACGGCCTGGGCATTATTGGGATTAATGGCGGCCGGTCGGGCGGCTGATCCCGTAACTCCAGGGGCCTCGGCAGCTATTCAGCGAGGAATTCAATACTTGGTGCAGACGCAGCGCTCAGACGGGACGTGGGATGAGGCGGAATTTACGGGAACGGGTTTTCCAGGGCATTTCTACCTGAAGTATCATCTATACCAACAGCATTTTCCGCTAACTGCGTTGGGACAGTATCGGCAGATCGCCTCAAAATAGGATTAAACCAAGTCATTTCCACTGTGAACCTAATTTCGTTTCTACTGCACTTTTCTTGGCGAATGGTGGCGATCGCCGCGTTCACCGGGTTCTTGAGCGGCATTAGCTCTGCCGGACTCATCGCGTTAATTAGCCATGCGGTTAGCCATCAGACCTATAGTTCTATCCCGCTCATCCTTCTAGGATTTTTGGGATTGGCGATGGTTGCTCTCATCAGCAGCATTATTTCTCAGGTGCTGCTGGTGCGCCTGTCGCATCAGGCTGTGTTTCAGCTGCGCATGCGCTTAATTCGTCAAATTTTGGCGGCAGAGCTGAGCCATCTGGAGCAGTTGGGCAATCCTCGTCTGCTAGTTGCCTTGACGGAGGATATACAGGCTATCACCAGAGCCGTATTTACCTTACCGCTGCTTTGCATTGATCTGGCGATCGTGGCGGGTTGTTTGGTCTATATCACCTGGCTATCCTGGACAGCGTTATTGCTCGTGTGTGGACTGATGGCAGTCGCCATCATGAGCTGCTACCAGTTTATGTACCACGGGGAAAAATGGCTGACTCAAGCACGGGAGGAAGAAGATCGTCTGTTTAATCACTTCCGCTCTACAACGGAAGGCATGAAAGAGCTGAAGCTGCACTACCAGCGTCGGCAGGTGTTTTTGACAGAAGAGGTGGAAACGAGTGCTAGCGACTTCCGCCATTACAATATTCGCGGATTAACTTTGTTCGCGGCGTCCTCAAGTTTTGGCAAGCTGCTGTTTTTCTTCGCCATAGGGTTTGTACTTTTTGCATTGCCCAAGTTCATCTCTTTAAGCACTGAGGCAGTTTCTGGCTATATTTTTGCCTTTATCTATCTCATCGTGCCCATGGAAAACATCAACAACAGTTTTCCACTGATTAGTCAGGCCAATATTGCCCTGCGAAAAATTGAGGCATTGGGCTTATCCTTAAGCGATCACCCCGAACGCTCGATGGTTCCTCCACCTGTCAACCGCAATTGGCGCAGCCTGGAACTGCGGGAGGTGATTTATCCTTACCAACGAACGCCAGAAGACACTCCCTTTGTTCTAGGGGCGTTGAATCTGTTGTTTCATCCCGGTGAACTCGTTTTTATCGTAGGGGGCAACGGCAGCGGCAAATCTACGTTCGCTAAGTTGCTAACGGGACTTTACATTCCTGAATCGGGCACAATTCTTTTGGATGGACAGCCGATTACTGCGGAAAACCGAGATTGGTACCGCCAGCATTTCGCAGTTGTGTTCGCAGACTTTTTTCTGTTCGAACGCTTGTTAGGACTGGAACAAATGAATCTGGACTATCTGGCGAAGGACTACTTGAGTAAACTTCAGCTCGATCACAAAGTTAACATTGAAAAGGGCAAGCTCTCGACAACGGCGCTTTCCCAAGGACAACGCAAACGGTTAGCCCTACTGACTGCTTATCTTGAAGATCGCCCAATTTATCTATTTGACGAGTGGGCTGCCGATCAAGATCCGATGTTTAAAGAACTGTTTTACACTGAGCTGCTCTTGGATCTCAAGCAAAAAGGGAAAACGGTCATCGTCATCAGCCACGACGATCGCTATTTCCATCTAGCCGATCGCCTGATCAAACTCGATAATGGGCAAGTGGAATTTGAGCAAAATTCTTTATCTATGCACTAAATCCATAGCGGTCCGATTTGATTTGTGACATGGTTAGTGAAAGGTGAGGCGGGCGCAGCCCGCAATTAGACATAAAACCTTAAAACCCTGTGCTGCCCGCGTAGCGGGCAGCACAGGGTTTTAGATCTGGTTTTTAATGACGCCGAGGTACTTATGATCCTGCAAAATGCCATAGAGAAACCCGTTGCTAAGGAGACGGTACCTGCTCTAGGAAGCTAAATTCTCTGATTGCGGCGCATTGGACTTGGGTAAAAGTTGCAGCGTGGACAGCGCTATTTTCGCCAGCGAAGGCATCAGTTCAGGTTGGAGCAACTCTGGTTCAAACTTGGCCATGCGACGCGCATTTTCGGATAGGCATTCAGAGATGAGCCGCTGGATGCTGAAGTCATCCATGAATACAGCGGCTTCTGTGGCAGCAAAGTCGCTCCTGTTGCTTTCGGCACTACTGTTAACCAATGACATCATATTTTTGGCCGCTTTGCCGTAGTTCCAGAGAGAAGTAGCCGCGCGTAGCGGTCTCATTCCTCGTCCGCGTTCAACCTGGAGGTAAGCAATCCAGTTGACGAAGAAGACAATATGACGCGCCTCTTCCTGCAACAAAATATCAAAGATATCCATCAAAGCATCGGGCAAAAACTTGGACTGGCGCGCAATTTTAAACAGCCCAAAGCCGAGAAATGCATCCAAGCATTCCCCATAGCCAAATTCTACAAAGCCCGATTCGCCCAGTTCTACGGTTCTGTTTGGCGGTTGTCCCGAGAGCTGAACGTTGTAGCGATCGGTCAGGTGCTTGAACAACCGCCCATGACGGGATTCTTCTTCTCCTTGCAGGGCGATCGCCTCTCGAATCAGGGGATCGGTAACACTGGGCAAGTAAGCTTGTATGGTATTGCCAGCCTTGAGTTCTGTATTGAGAGCCTCCTCCCAAAATGGGATACTTTGCAGACGCTGGGACTCTGCTGCATCGAGTTCGGGCCAGGGCAGGCGTTCAGGCTCATAGTCGAGATAACTATTCATCAAGCTACGGCAAAACAGTTCTTTGTGCGCTGCGGAACCAATCTTCATACTGCACCTTCTTTATGTAATCAGGATCTTGAGCGATGGCAGTGGTTTAAGCCTGCTAGTTTGAATACCGGCTATAGCCCTCCCACGAACCCTCCCCAAGGATGGGTGAGCAGGGGATAGAGGGGGCAGTGTCCCGATTGAGGACTTTCCCGATTGAGGACTGCTATAGCTTGAATAAAAATGGCGTTGATCTGTCTAAGTGAGAAGATATTTTGACAAATCCTTGGAATTAGTCAAAGCTACGCAAATTAATACGCAAATTAAACAGCATTTTTATCAAGAAGTCGATGATCTCCTGAATTAATACAGGGCGAATCTCAAGAATGGGATGCGTTTGTTCCTAGTTCTGTGAACAAATGCGTTGTGACAGATTGTAGCGTTTGTAGCCCCCGGATGGCTCCCCGCATCAGCCGAGTGGCAGCGATCGGTTCCTTCAAGAACTGGGCTGCCAGCGTCATAGAATTGAGCGATCCATCCGCTCTAAACGCAGGATTGAGATTTGGAATATTGTGATGACAATCATCGCTGACCACCCGCAGCATGGCTACAGAAATCCCAGCTGGATTGAGGCTTTGGAGTACGATCGCTCCTTCCATATCAACCACTGCTGCCCCCCACCGTTGGCTCAACTGGTGCTTCTCTGATGCTGTATGGATGACGCGATCGGTGGTTAAAGCCTTCACCCGATCGACCTTCAGCACTTGATGGAGCGTCTCTGTTAATTCCGCTGCACAGGCTTGTGACTCTTTTCCCTCCTGTATGCAGCTTTGATAAGTGACGACATCGCCGATTGCATGATCCGCCGATAGACTGCCGCACAACCCCATCAGCAGAATCTGCGGCTGCGGCGAATCAAACTGCCAGGTCTGTTGCCAGGTTTCTAAAGATTTGCTTAAGGGCAATAAACCGACCGGAATCGGCACAACAGGCACGGTTGCGTTAGCCCGGCTGAGGCCTCGACGCACAGACTGATACTCTGCACCTTGCGGCACCAGAATTGCCTGAATCAATGGGTGGGGCTGATTCAAGGCGTTTTGAGTCCTTCCTCAGGCAGAGCGGGCTTGTCCGCCTGACGATTGGGCATGAGCCGCACGAAACTGAGGGCGATCGAGGCTAGGGTAGGCAGGAGCTTTGGTTGGAGCAAGCGCTCGTCTACGCTGGCCATCCGCCGCTGGTTGGCTTGAATACTGCTAGAAAGAAAGATTTCTAGCGTCAGGTCATCCATAAAGGTTTTGGCTCCTGTTGCCGTAAAGCCTTCACCGCCATTATCGGGATTGCTGACAATGCCCAGGAGATGACGCAAAGCTCTACTGTATTGCCACAGGGAGTTGACGCCCCGCAGCACGCGATTGCCTCTGCCCTGCTGCACTTCTGAATAGGCCACCCAGTTCACCAGAAAGGTGATGTGGCGGGCTTCTTCATCTAGCAGCGATGAAAAAATCGTGAATAAGGCTTCTGGGAAAAAGCCGGATTGCCGAGCAATATCAAACAGTCCAAAGGCTAGGAATGAATCCAGACATTCGCCGTAGCCAAAGCCCAAAAACTCGGATTTTAAATTGCTGGGGAGTGCGACAGGCGGTGGCTCCGTGATTTGAATCTCATAGTGGCGAATCATATACTCAATCAGGCGGGCATGCCGATTCTCTTCATACCCCTGGAGGGCGATCGCTTCTCGAATTAAGGGATCATCCACCGTTTCGGCAAATGCTTTGACCATAACGCCCGCCTGCCGCTCCGTCTCCAGGGCCGCTTCCCAAAAGGGGATTCCCCGCAGTCGTTCTAGCGCGACGTCATCTAACTGAGGCCAAGGCAGCTGTTCAGGTTCATACTGTCGATGGCTGTCGATAAAAGACTGACAAAACAAGACTTTATGTGCTTCAGTGCCCAGTTTCATAGTATGTGTGTTTGTCCAAAAAACTCATCGCCAAGGGGTTAAAACG
>DATNOY010000807.1:0-2149 GCA_036703495.1 Coleofasciculaceae cyanobacterium | reverse complement strand
CTGCCCTACCAGCTCAAATTTCCCATCTCGGCCCTGGAACGCTATAACTTACGCCACACCCACGGCATCCTGGTAGGCAATCAAGACGGAGCCGATATTTTACGGCAGCGGGGCTATGCAGGCGCAATGCAGGTGATGCCCCAGCTGGGCGTGGATGAGAGTTTGTTTCGCCCGCAGCCCCAGCCCGAATTGGCGGCCCAGCTTGGCATCCAACCGCATGAATTTGTCGTAGGCTTTGTTGGACGGTTTGTTCCGGAAAAAGGCTTGCTCACCCTCTGTGAGGCTCTGGCTGGAATTGCCGATCGCCCCTGGAAGTGGCTGTTGCTGGGTCGCGGACCCCTCAAGCAACCCTTGATGGAGAAAGCAGCGGCAGCAGGCATTGGCGATCGGCTGATCTGGATTGAAAGCGTGCCGCATGCAGAGGTGCCCCGCTACATTAATTTGATGCATACGCTGGTACTGCCTTCGGAGACAAGCCAAGCCTTTACTACTCTGACGGCTAAAGGTTGGAAAGAGCAGTTTGGGCATGTGCTGATTGAGGCCATGTCCTGTCAGGTGCCCGTGATTGGCTCTGACTCCGGCGAAATTCCCTATGTCATCGGTGAGGCAGGGCTGGTGTTTCCAGAAGCCGATGCAGCAGCACTCCGAGACAGCCTATTGTGGCTGATGCAGCAGCCAGAGGTGGCAGTCACTTTATCTAAGTCGGCCTACGATCGCGCCATGATGCACTACACCAACCGGGCTTTAGCCCAGCAGCAGTTGACCTTTTACAAACAGCTGTTGTAGCGCGTCCCGCTTGACTCAAACCAGGATATTTGTTGACAGCCCTGCTTCGCCAGACCTTCAACAAATATCCTGAACTTGACTCCGTTGAAAATTGCGATAGGGCAGTCCTAAATCGGTCCTGAGACAAACCACAAGGGGTTTGGGGACTTTGTCCTCCAGGCGGGAGCACTGCCCCCGCCATCCTCTGCGCACAAATCCTTTGGGATTGCAATAGAAAACAGGGTGTTAAGAACCGGGGTGTTAAGAAACTGATCCATCTGTTGAGGCTTTCAGGTCTTGGGGCAGTCTAAGTCATAGAAACACCGATTAAACGAGGTTTATTGGCCCCCATGCACCTCAGGTATGGCACTACTTGTTTTAAGGAACCTCACTCATGCATCATCATGAACCTGTTACGGTGGGTCGCTTTTCCTCTTTAGAAGAGCGGCAGTGTGCGCTAACTCAGATTTACTACCAAGCCCTCGAGCGGCAGCCCTACAGCTTTGAGCGGCGGATTTTAGCCAAAATAGAGAAAGATTTCCTCAAAAATAAGATTGGCGTGCGGCGCTTCTTAAAGGAGTTTGGTAAATCCGAAGTCTACCTCAACGCCTTCTATCACAAGTTTTCTAACATGAAGTTTCTGGAGTTGTGCTTCAAGCATTTCCTGGGGCGATCGCTTCTGGATGCGGCCGAAATGCATGCTTATTGCAATATTCTGGCTAAACGAGGCGTCTTTCAGGTGATTACCGCCATTCTAGATTCCGAAGAATACTGCAATGTCTTCGGCTGTTTTACCGTGCCTTACGCCCGTCAGCAAAACCGTTATCAGTCTCCCAAGGCGTTTCTAGAAACCCATCTACTCAATCAAGAACAGTCGGGTCAGCGGAGTTGGTCGGTGCCGACGATGTACTGGCGACAGCTCGGCTTAGTTTGTGAAGCGGGTGTTTGCCGACATCCCGAAGCTGATGAAGTGCTGGAACCTCTGGTTTCTAAGGAAGATGAACTCTCGATCGAAGAATTGTTGACTCTGATTGAGGCATCCACCGTGACTCCTGTGAAATAGCTGACGGCACTCAAAGCCACAGCCTCCCTCTTCAGCCAGGCTAGATGGAGAACTCATAGCGCTTCGCACTTAAATCAAAGTCCGATCAATCAAGTCAGATTATGCATCGTCCCCTCCGCATTTTGCAGATTGTGCCTTCAATATCGCTAGTTTATGGCGGCCCTAGCCAAATGGTCTTGGGGTTTGCTAAAGGCTTGGCAGCTCAAGGTGCAGAGGTGACGATTTTAACGACAGATGCTAATGGGGATGTAGATCAAGCCCCCTTGCCGGTGCCCTTAAACTGCGCGATCGCCCAGGACGGCTACCAAATTCGCTACTTTC
>DATNOY010000806.1:0-12535 GCA_036703495.1 Coleofasciculaceae cyanobacterium | reverse complement strand
CAGCACCCCCAGCGCCCCGTCATAGCGGCCGCCAGTGGGCACGGTATCGATGTGAGAGCCGGTGGCCAGGGCTGGCAGATCCAACCGTCCCGGATACCGCCCAATGATATTGCCAGCGGCATCAATCCGCACGGTCATGCCGGCAGACTGCATCCAGAACTGCACCAGCTGCCGCGCCTCTAGATCCTCAGCGCTATAGGCCAGGCGGCGAACACCCCCAGCGGCTAATTGTCCGATCGCGGCTAACTGGGACAGGCTTTGATTAAGGCGATCGCCATTAATGGCAAGGGAAAAGGTGATTTGCATAGCCGTGATGTATAGCAGTAATTTAAGGTTGGCACAGCGGGTCATACAGATCGGGACGACGATCGCGATAAAACTGCCAGGTTTGGCGCGTTTGCTCAATTACCGCTAGATCTAAATCGGCCACGAGCACTTCAGGATGGCGATCGCTAGCTTGGGCGATAATTTTGCCCTGCGGACTGACGAAATAGCTCGATCCGTAAAACTCATTCTTGCCCAGCGGCTCAATGCCAACGCGATTGATCGTCCCCACCCAGTAACCGTTAGCGATCGCATGGCTGGTTTGCTCAATAAACCAGAGATGATCCGAGAGTCCTTTAGCCGTTGCCGATGGAATGAAAACCAGCTCGGCCCCGTTCAATCCCAGACAGCGCGCCCCTTCGGGGAAATGGCGATCGTAACAAAGGTAGACCCCAATCCGTCCTACTTGGGTATCAAAGACGGGATAGCCCAAATTCCCAGGGCGAAAGTAAAACTTTTCCCAAAATCCTGGCAGCTGTGGAATATGCGTTTTGCGATATTTACCCAAATAGGTGCCATCGGCATTAATCACGGCAGCCGTGTTGTAGTAAATGCCCGTGTCTGCTTGTTCATAGAGCGGCACCACCAAAACCAGATCCAGCTCTTGGGCCACTTGCTGCATCTGCTGGACGATCGCCCCCTGAGGCACTGCTTCCGCCAGCTGATAGTAGGCAGCATCCTGCACCTGGCAGAAATAGGGGCCGTTAAACAGTTCTTGAAGGCAGGCAACTTGAGCGCCTTGGGCAGCGGCTTGCCGCAGCATCTCGATCTGGTGATCGACCATGCTGGCAGACTCACCTGTCCAAGCCGCTTGAATTAGCGCAGCGCGAATAACTCGACTCATACTCGACTCACACTCGACTCATAAAGGGCAGCACCAAGCGCGTGAAGCAGGATTTCTCAACCCTCTCTATTTTCGCCATCAACTGAAGCCAGACAACTGTGTCACAAAATACATTCTTCTCAGTTTTGACTCTATAGAGTATCGGCAGACCTTCTACCTGAACGTACAGCGCAGCGGAAAAACAGATGAAACTGATCGGCGTAGATATCGGCGGCACCTTCACAGATTTGATTCTGGCAGACACCGAACAGCAGCAAATCTGGATTCACAAAGTTCCAACCACCGTGGATGATCCGGCGATCGCCATGCTCGACGGGATCCAAACCCTCTGTCAGATGGCCAACCTAGCGCCTAACTCGATCGATCACGTCCTACATGGCACTACCGTTGCCACCAACGCGCTGCTCACCCACGAAGGCGCTCAGGTTGGCATGATTACCACCCGCGGCTACCGCGATATTGTTCATATTGGCCGTCACCAGCGCCCGCAGCACTACTCGATCATGCAGGATATTCCCTGGCAAACCCAGCCGCTGGTGCAGCGCCGCCATCGCCTCACCGTTACCGAACGCCTGGGAGCCAAAGGCGAAGTCTTGACCGAACTGAACGAAGCTGAAGCCATCGCTGCCATCGAAACCCTGAAACAACAGGGAGTGAAATCGATCGCCGTTTGTTTTCTCAATTCCTACATCAACGACGCTCATGAAGCGCGGGTCGCTGAACTGATTCGGCAGCACTATCCGGAAGCGTTCGTTACTACTAGCGCCAGTATCTTTCCTCAGTTCCGTGAATTTGAACGCTTCACCACAGCCTGTATTAATGCTTTTGTGGGGCCTAAAGTCAAAGCCTACATCGATCGCCTCTGGCAACAGCTACAGCCCTTGGGCATCCAGAGCGAACTACACATCATGCGCTCAAACGGCGGGGTAGCCACGGCTGCCGTCGCAGCCCGAGAGCCGGTGACACTGCTGTTATCTGGCTTAGCAGCAGGGGTGCTGGGTGGAGCCGCCACGGGGCAACAGTCCGATCGCCAGGATTTAATTACCTTTGATATGGGCGGAACCAGCACGGATATCGGGATCGTTACCGCCAGCGGCTTTGTGGAAGCGACCGCTCGCGATACCTGGATTGCGGGATATCCGGTGATGGTGCCCATGATCGATGTGCATACCATTGGCGCGGGCGGTGGCAGCATTGCCTATGTCGATACCGGGGGAGCCTTCCGAGTGGGCCCCAAAAGTGCTGGAGCCGATCCGGGCCCGGTCTGCTATGGCAAAGGGGGCACTCAGGCAGCCGTCTCTGACGCTAACGTAGTGTTGAATCGGCTCGACCCTGATCACTTCTTGGGCGGGGAAATGTCCATCTATCCCGATCGCGCCTTCACGGCGATGCAAGCCCTTGCCGATCGCCTCAACCTAAATTTGTATGAAGCGGCAGCAGGCGTGATCACGATCGTCAACAACAACATGGCCAATGCGATTCGATCGCGCACCGTTCAGAAAGGACATGATCCGCGCCAGTTTGCCTTGGTGGCCTTGGGCGGAGCCGGGCCGCTGCATGCAGTCGAGGTGGCGCGGCTGCTGGGCATTCCGGAAGTGATTGTTCCCCGCTATCCCGGCATCACCTCCGCGATGGGGCTACTGACTACTGATCTGAAACATGACCTGATCCAAAACGAATTTCTGCTCAGCACCCAGCCTGATCTGAGCAAGCTAAATCACGATCTGCGATCGCTGGAAGCGCAGGTGCAAACCCAGCTGACTGCCGATGGCTTCCGCCCAGATCAAGTCATCCTGGAGCGCTGGGCAGACTGCCGCTATCTGGGACAAGGTTACGAGCTACGTGTGCCCATTCCCGCAGGTGAACTGGACGAGGCTAAACTCAATCACCTCTGGCAGCAGTTTCACGATCGCCATACCGTTGAATATGGACATGCTTTCCCTCAAAATCCCGTGGAACTTGTGACGCTGCGGGTAACGGGCAAAGGGGCGATGCCCAAACTGACAACGCTGCCTGCCCCGCCCGTCGGCTCCCTGGAACAAGCCTGGATTAAAACTACCGAAACCTATTTCCGCGTCAACGGACAGCTGGAACAATACGCCACCCAATTTTTTGAACGCGATCGTCTGCCGGTCGGGGCGACGATCGAAGCGCCTGCCGTACTGTTTCAAAAAGACTCCACGACGCTGCTGCCACCTCATACGAGGGCGATCGTTCAACCCAACGGCAATCTCCTGGTTCAACTGATGCCCTTGCCGATTGAAGCCAAACGGCAGGCGATCGAAGCCCTGCTCTAGCTCGTATCTTTATCCTTAGCTGATTTCACAAATCTATCTCACCCCTATCCCGCCCATGACCACTTTTCTCACACCCAACCGGACCCTTCCGCAGATCGATCCTGTAACTGCTCAAGTGATTGCCGGGGCGCTCAACAGTATTGCCCTAGAAATGGGTCACAAACTGGCTCGCATGTCCTACTCCAGCATCATCCGTGAATCGGAAGACTTTGGCGCGGCTATCTTGGATGCCGACTGTCAGCAGCTGGCCGAATGTGCCTACAGTACGCCTCTGCAGCTGGGGCCGATTCCGGGCTATATGCGCGGCGTGCTCAAGGCGATGGCAGAAGATGGTGAAGAGTTTTATCCGGGGGATGTGATTCTGCATAACCATCCTTACTATGGGGCTTCCCATGGGCCGGATATTGGCATTGGCATCCCCATTTTTCAGCATGATCAGCTGATTGGGTTCTCGTTCACTACGGCCCACCATTTAGATATCGGCTCTTGTTCTCCAGGCAGCTGCGGCATTGTCGATGCGGTCGATGCTTACGCTGAAGGTTTGCAGTTCAAAGCCGTCAAGCTGTACGAAAAGGGCGAAAAAAATCGCCAGGTCTGGCGGATGCTGCGGCAGAATATTCGCAGTGCCGATGTGGTGGTGGGTGACATTGAAGCCCAGGTGGCCGCCTGTCGGGTGGGCGAACGGCGCTTTCTGGAACTGGTGGAGCAGTACGGTCTGGACACGGTGCTGGCTGCCAGCGAAGAGTTGATGAACTACTCCGAGCGGATGATGCGGCAGGCGATCGCCCAGTTACCCGACGGCACCTATACGGCAGAAGGATTTCTGGATGGCTTCCTGGATGATCCAGATCCCAGCAAAAAGGATTTGAAAATCGCCGTGACCGTGACGATCGACGGCAGCAATATGACCATCGATCTGACTGGCACCGCCCCTCAAGTAGACGATCGCCCGATCAACATGCCCTTTGTGGGTACGGTGGATATCGCCATTTTTGTGACCCTGCGATCGGTACTGCTGGATACGGCGCTGATGGAATATGTGCCGCAAAACTCCGGCTTAACTCGCCCGATCGCGATCGTCGCTCCCAAAGGCTGTCTGGCTAATCCCATCTATCCCGCTCCGGTAATTGCTCGCTGCTGTCCCGGCAACGTCGTGGCCGATACTCTGATGAAGGCCCTGGCGCAAGTCGCACCCCACAATATCAGCGGGGGCATTGGCAACATCAAAGTCGTTTCCTACAGCGGCGTGGTAGATGAAGACTACTGGGTCTATATGGACATCACCGAAGGCAGCTATGGCGGTCGCCATGGCAAAGATGGCATGGACGGTGTAGATACGCTTTATGCCAACACCCGCAACAATCCGATCGAAGATATTGAAGCGCATTTGCCGCTGCGGGTGACTCGCTACGAGCTGTTGGAAGACAAAAGCGGAGCAGGGCAATGGCGGGGTGGGTTGGGATCGGTGCGGGATATTCAGTTCCTTAGCAGCGGGCAAATGTCGCTAGAAGGCGAAGGCAACAAATATGCGCCCTGGGGAATTTTTGGCGGCAAAGATGGCACACCCGGCGGCGTGGTGGTGTTTTCAGAACAGCAAGATGCGATCGAGTTACCGTCTAAGTTTCCCTGCCGCAAAACGCGATCGGGCGATACACTCCGCACCATTAGCCCCTGTGGAGGCGGCTATGGCGATCCGCTGCTCCGCGATCCGCAGCAGGTGCTAGAGGATGTGTTGGATGACTATCTCAGTCTGGAGAAAGCCCGTCAGGACTATGCGGTAGTAATTGATCCAACCACATTGACGATCGACCTAGCAGCCACGGCAGCGCTCCGCCAAGGGCAGTCTGAGGAATAAAATACGCGGGCTTTCCTCTATCCAAACGGTCACGTCGTAACCTCCTTATGTAACGCAATGATGTAACGCAATAGGCAATCCGCCCCAACCAGGGGCATTTTTTTGTTGAAAATCTTCTCAGCGGGCAACGGATTTCTATCTTCCGAAGTAGTTCCTGAAACCTGAATCACTGTACTGTTATGTTTGATCTTGCCTATCCAGAGTCGGCTTAAAATATAGCGATCGTCAATTGAGTAAGGAACTAGATGATACTTGAAAAGCCTCTCACCGTGGAGTTGGTCAAATATCATCTAGTTCTAGTCGAGTGCGAAGCGCTATATACCAGACTGCAAAAGTCAGGTTGTTAATATCCACAGTAAAACTTGAGCAGAATCTTGAGCAGAATAAGACTTGACCTGTGCTAATCATGCACGAGAAATATTCACTGAAGTTGTTCCTAAAGGTTTTATGAAACTCGATACGGTCGTTCTTGTTCTGATTGAAGTGATTATTGTCATCGGTTTATCTCGCCTGGTAGGTTTGGCGTTTCGGCGCATTAAACAACCCTTAGTTATCGGTGAGATTGTAGCAGGAATCATGCTGGGACCTTCCCTGTTTGGTTGGTTAGCACCTGATACGGCAGCCGCCCTGTTTCCACCGGAAGCCATTCCTTTTTTGAATGTGCTGTCCCAGGTGGGACTGATCTTTTTCATGTTTTTGATCGGGCTGGAACTAGACCCTAAGTATCTTAAGAGCCAGCTTGATGTAGCAGTACTGACCTCCCACGTTAGTATTCTAGTGCCCTTCTCATTGGGAACAGTTGCTTCGCTGCTGTTTTATCCACTTGTCTCCAGCGCCAGTGTTTCATTTACTGCTTTTGCCCTGTTTCTAGGCGCGGCTATGTCCATTACGGCATTTCCGGTTCTGGCGAGGATTATTACAGAAAATAATTTGCAGGGAACGCGACTAGGAACGCTGGCCCTGACCTGTGCAGCAGTAGATGATGTGACAGCCTGGTGTCTGCTGGCACTGGCGATCGCTGTGGCCAAAAGCCACAGTATGGCAGGCGCAATTCCAACCATTATTTATTCAGCAGTTTATATCAGCTTGATGCTGACGGTGGGGCGGAAGTTCTTGAAACGGCTCTCGATCTATTACGATCGCACCGGACGACTGACCCAGTTTCTCCTGGCTGCGATTTATATCGGGGTTGTTGTCTCTGCGTTGATTACCGAGTTAATTGGCATTCACCTGATCTTTGGGGCCTTTTTATTAGGCGCAGTGATGCCGAAACACGTTGGTTTGACTCGGGAACTAGCAGAGAAAACCGAAGATTTTGTTCTCACCTTCCTGCTGCCGGTGTTTTTTGCCTACAGCGGTTTACGAACGCAAATAGGATTACTCAATCGCCCGAAATTGTGGTTACTGTGTGCGTTGATTGTGGTGATTGCGATCGCTGGTAAATACTTTGGAGCTTACATAGCCGCCCGGGTGGGAGGGATCAACAACCGGGAGGCTTCTGCTCTAGGTTGGTTAATGAACACACGGGGTCTGACCGAATTGATTGTGCTCAACATCGGTCTCAGTCTGAATGTGATTTCGCCCCTGTTGTTTACCATGCTCGTGATCATGGCATTGGTGACAACCTTTATGACCTCACCCTTGTTGGAGTGGGTCTATCCCAAACGATTGGCACAACAGGATCGGGTCGAGCCGCTGGATCAGGCGGAACCTGCGTACCGGGTGCTGGTACCTCTGGCCAACCCGAATACTCAGCAAGGGTTGATGCAGTTAGCATTGGCGATCGCCACTGGCAACGCCTCTTTAACCACCGCAACCCCCTTACAACCGGCCGCCGTCTATCCAGTCAGCTTAATTCAAATTGAAGAAGAATCCTTTGAAAGTACACCGGCAGAAGTCGATCGCCAAATTGCTCAACAGCAGCACCGGATTGATGAATTCGTCCAGAGACTAGAACCTTCCCAATTGCGCCAGTTTGTCCATCCCATTGTGCAGATCGCTACAAATGTTGCCGATGCAATTTCCCACCTTGCAGAGCAAGAACAAGCAGACCTGATTTTGATGGGCTGGCACCGTCCTACCTTTCGGACTAATCGGTTGGGCGGCCGGGTGGGACAGGTGCTTAGCAGTGCCCGGGCTGATGTTGCCGTGTTTGTCGATCACCAGCATCAGCAACTCCAGAATCTATTGGTTCCTTATGTTCCCAATATCCACAATGATTTAGGATTGGAAATTGCTCTGCGGTTGCTGGTGAACTGTCAGAACTGCCAATTAACAATTCTGCGGGTCGCCCAACCTGATCAACCAACCAACGAATTGACCTACGAATTTCGTTCCTTACTGGAGCAATTGCCTCAGTCCGTACAAGCTCGGATTCAAGTTCCTGTGGTCATAGATAGCCCAATTCAGGCAGTCGTTAGCGCGTCAGCCGCCGCAGATTTAACGATCGTGGGAGCCAGTCGGGAGTGGGGGCTAGAGCGGCAAACCCTGGGACGTTATACGGATGCGTTGGTGACGCTGTGTCATTCATCGCTGCTCATTACTCGTAAGCGTCAGTCCACTCCCCACCTGACCAGTATTTTAACCGCAGCCGAAAAGACTGCCCCAGTCGCTACAGGAGATCGGTCATGAGCCATTTCAACTTAAAGTCTCTGGCTTTTTATGGAGCTGCGATCGGGGCGGTGGTTATTCTATTTAGTTTCACCACCCGGTATGGAGAAGCTCACATCAAAGCACCAGCCGATATTACAGGTCGTTATCCCATCTCTAACCAAACGCTGCCGGGTTGCCTCAACGCCAAACCCTTAGTGTTAGATATCAGGCAATCAGGGGTTTACCTGGCAGCCGCTCTGGTGGAAGCCAAGGCTGACAAAAGGGTGATTAAAGCCGTCGAACAACGCCCTCCTTTATCTGGGGAGTGGGACAGCCAGCAATTTTCTTTGACGGGTTCACTCACCCATATTCAAGCATGTCAGGAAACGGTGGCGATCGCCGGAACGATCCAGGACGGCACCATGACAGCCAACCTCAATCTGGACTCATCCCCTGAGAAGATACCCTTTACAGCCCAAAAAGAGTTACCGGAAACAGCCCAGTAAGGAAGCTTTTTCGATAAAAGGGCTTGACTTAGAGTGCGCTCGAAGATCTAGGGTAAGAGGATGGAAACTGAACTGACGATTCAACAGGTGGCAGCCAAAACCGGGCTAAGTGTTCATACACTCCGCTATTACGAGCGCAATGGATTATTGGAACCAGTCAACCGGGCTGCCAATGGACATCGCCGCTATGCCGCTACCGATGTCACCCGCATTGAATTTCTGACTCGTCTGCGATCGACGGGAATGCCAATTCGGCAAATGCAGCAGTTTGCCAGACTGTTTTATGAGCGCCCGGCAGCAATTGGCGATCGCAGAGCGATTCTGGAGGAACATCAGCGTAATGTTGAGCAACATATCCAGGAACTCCAACAAAACTTAGCCGCGATTCAACAAAAAATTCGCTTTTACAAAGAATTGGAGCATCAGGCAAATACCGTTCAGCAATTGTGACTTCCCCCGATGATCGCCCGATCATCGCTCCATGATCGAAGATTGTGTGTTGCTATGCAGCCATTGGGTTAGACGGAAACGAGCGTTCTAGATCCGATGAAACAACCGTTTCAACGCCATCAACCCGCCAGTTCTCGCTTTCCTTCATTCTGACTCAACAGGCGATAGTTATAAACCTATAAACCTTGATTAGATCACGGTTTTATTGCTTTGCCGAAGCAACCACTTCTCCAACTCCACAACCCAGAACACCGTAGTACTGACTATTAAACAAATACTCAAATCTTGGAGGGATAAAGCCGTTGTTTGAAAAAGCTGCTGGAGGAAAGGAATATAAACGATCGCCATTTGGGCTGTGAAAGTAAGAGCAATAGTTCCTAAGAGAAATCGATTGGAAAGTAGCCCGATCTGGTAGAGAGAATCGCGATCGGAGCGCACTGCCAAGGCCATGCCCATCTGCGACAGAGTCAGGGTTGTGAGTAACATCGTTTGCCATTCTGGGGCGGCTTTTCGCCAGTACACATAGCCTATGCTGAGCGAGGTGAGCCCCACTAAAACACCGATCCAGATTAAGTCTCTTCCCAAACCTCGACCAAAGATATTTTCATCGGGCGCGTGGGGAGCATGATTCATAATTTGAGTATCCGCAGGCTCCACCCCTAGGGACAGCGCCGGTAATCCATCAGTAGTGAGGTTAGTCCAAAGAATTTGCAGCGGCAGTAACGGTAAAGGCATTCCCAGAAGGGGAGCTAGCAGCATCACCAAAATTTCACCCAGGTTGCCGCTCAATACATATTTGATAGATTTTCGAATGTTTTCATAAATCACCCTACCCTCTTGTACCGCCCTAACAATCGTCGCAAAATTATCATCCAGCAAAACCATATCTGCCGCTTCTTTGGCAACATCAGTGCCAGTTTTACCCATGGCAATGCCAATATCAGCTTTGCGTAAGGCCGGAGCATCATTGACTCCGTCCCCTGTCATGGCTACGATATGCCCTTGATCTTGGAGAACTTGAATAATTTTAAGTTTCTGCTGAGGCGACACTCTGGCATAGACGGATACCGCCTCTGTCTGGTCTGCCAATGTTGCCAGTGAACCCTGATCGAGATCCTGACCTGTAAGCACCCGATCGTCACTTGCAATTCCCAGTTCTTGAGCAATGCGTTGAGCAATCAGGGGATGATCGCCGGTAATCATCACAAGCCGAATTCCGGCCGTTTTGCAAGTCTCAACGGCTTGCTTCACTTCAGATTTGGCAGGATCAAGCATGCCAACCATGCCGATAAAAGTCAGGTTTTGTTCTATTTCTACGGCGGCTTCGGATAGAGTAGGTAAGGCGTCCAGTTCTCGCAGGGCAACTCCCAACACTCGGGTTCCGGTTTGAGCGAGCTGGCGATGAGCCATGAGAATGCGATCGCGCTCTTCAGGTTCAAGCGGTTTAGCTTGACTGTTAACCCAAACCTGACTCGAAATTTGCAGCAAGCTATCGATCGCGCCCTTAGTGAAGACGAGGTAAGCGGCAGGATGCGGCAACAGGGATGAATCAGAAGTTGGAGATTGGACGCTGTCCGTCTGGCTGTTTGCCAACGGCCAAGCTGGCTGCAACACTTGATGCAGCGTGGTCATGCGTTTGCGTTCAGAATCGAACGGAATTTCGGCAAGGCGGGGAAACGCCAGCTCCAGCTCAATTTTGGATAAGCCCATCCGGGCGGCAGCATCCACCAGGGCTACTTCCGTAGGATCGCCCAAAGGTTGGCCGGAATCAGACGACGGTCGCAGTAAGGCATCATTGCAGAGGGCACTGCCCGCCAAGAGCAACCTGAGGCTGGGTGCGAGCGGCAACAGATTCTCCAGATCGGCATCTAGGGGCGGCAAGTTAACTTGCTGTCCTGCAACTTCCAAAACGCTCACCGTCATACAGTTCTCAGTTAAGGTGCCGGTTTTGTCAGCGCAGATGATATTGACCGATCCCAGCGTTTCAACAGCAGGAAGTTGACGAATCAACGCCTGCTGTTTGAGCATCCGTTGCGACCCGATCGCCAGGGCAATAGTCACCGTGGCGGGCAATCCTTCCGGGACGACCGCCACCGCAATACTAATGGCCGTCAAAAACATCAATTGCAGCGGTTGACCCCACAGCACCCCTAAGCCAAAAATGGCTGCCACCATGATCAGCGCTGCGATCACTAACTTTTGTCCTACATGATTCAGGTGTTTCTGGAGCGGCGTGGGGTCTGGATTGACAGTTTGCATCAGGTGGGCAATCCGGCCCAGTTCCGTATTCATGCCAATCTCAGTGACGATCGCTTGACCCCGGCCGCAGGTAACCATCGTTCCCATATACACCATGTTGCGGCGATCGCCCAAGGGCAACGCCTCGCCCACCAGAGCGGAGGTAACTTTTTCAACTGGTTCTGATTCGCCAGTAAACGTAGATTCCTGAATTTGTAAATTCATACTTTCCAGCAAACGGCAGTCAGCTGGCACCAGATTGCCAGCTTCCAGGTTGACCAAATCCCCTGCAACCAGACTGCGGGCTGGAATTTCTTGCCACTGGCCCTGCCGGCAAACTCGAATCGTTGGTACTGCCAGCTTTCTAAGCGCTGCCAGGGCTTTACCAGCCTGATACTCCTGACTAAATCCAATCAGAGCCGTTAGCACCACGATCGCCAGAATCGCGATCGTATCCTCATAATTGCCTAAACCTGCCGAAATAATGGCCGCTGCAATCAGCAGCAGCATAGTTGCGCCAGTCAGCTGCTCCCACAACATCAGCCAGGGGCTTTTGAGAAACCGTTCTTTTAGCTCATTGGCCCCTTGTTTGAGCTGACGACGGTTGACTTCTTCATGGCTTAATCCCCTGGCAGCATTGGTCTCTAAAATTTCTAATACCTGTCCCGCTTCTAGCTGATACCAGTTCTTTAAGGGGATCTCTAGGGTCGGTGGGCATTTGGGAGTCATGCTGTTGCTGTGCCTGCTGGGAGTAGTGCAAGGATCACTCACCGAAAAGGATGGCGATCGCAGCTTAC
Source organism: Coleofasciculaceae cyanobacterium (assembly GCA_036703495.1). Classification (GTDB taxonomy): domain Bacteria; phylum Cyanobacteriota; class Cyanobacteriia; order Elainellales; family Elainellaceae; genus Drouetiella. Next base: position 632 of record DATNOY010000806.1, on the reverse strand, counting down.
CTGCGTTCGGACACCGTTAGCCTGTCATTTCACAAAGACATGGGGTGTTCTTGCAATACTTTGCCAGGCGTTCGTTCTTGCATCCATTGAAAAGCCACTAGATTAAGCACCAGCCCGACGATGAACAACACAACCATCAAGGTGATTTGATACCAGGCGACTGGTTTAGCGAAGACATCGGCAACCGTATGGAAAAAATTCAAGACTGAATAGAAAAGCGTGACGCCAAAGTGCAGCCTGCGATAACGTTTTGAGTCATTAAAGAGCGTAATCATCATCGCGATTAAAGGCAGCACAAAAAAGCCCAGCATTAACCAAAACACCCAGGCAATATTACCCGTTTCAGGAGCCTCCGCAACCACCACGCTTCGACCATGAAACAGCGGCATTAAGCCAAGCTGGGTATGAAACAGCGTACCCAACAAAAAAACTGTCCACAGCGTAATAATTTTGGTTTGATAACTGGCTGACATACTCATGCCCCTACCAGCTGTTGAGATGGCTGTTGAGATGGCTGTTTGTTCCAAACGGATTGCCCGGTCATCAGTTCAACGACATCCATCCCATTACCAATCACACCCGGCACGCTAGGATAGCCCGCACTCGCTCCCACAAAGAAAAGATTTGGCAAT
>DATNOY010000805.1:0-3619 GCA_036703495.1 Coleofasciculaceae cyanobacterium | reverse complement strand
TTCTGCTCCCTCTCAGAACTGCCCAGAACGCCAACAACCCCAATTAGTCTTGGGAAGTTCTGGGAACAGGGGCGATCGCCTGCTCCCTGACGAATCGTCTTGAGATTAATGCTTACCTAACAGCTGAGGAGAAGATAGTCGATTCTGTGCCCCAACCTCTACAGACAGATCAAGATAGATCGATCGAGATAGATCCAGAATTGCAAGCGTAAAGTGTCCCGTCGCATCACCTAGTCAAACCTCCTCTAACGCTCAGCCCAACTGATTTTTCGGGGCTGTGTTCTGCAATGCTCCTTCCTATGGCAAACTAGGGTCTTGTTAGACACCTACCGTTGCTGAGGATTGAGACATGATCTGGATAGATTTAGCACAGCTCACACCCCATTTTGTACCCCATTTTGCCGATGTGACGTCCTGGCATCTGGGGCATGGGCTACTTTCGGGGATTGGACATTGGGATATGAGCCATCTTGCTGCTTTTAACACCGATGTCTTTGCTAACACTCGCACCTTTTTCAATAATTTTGTCAAGTCAGGACAAGCCTGGGCGCTATTCATTGGGCTGATCTTGGGCTACGTGCTGCGAGGGTTTATGACCTACGGCTAACGCTCCAAGTTGGCCCTGGATTGAACGATAAAAGCCAGCTAGAAGCTTGAGTCCCAGAACAGGCTGGATTTTGAATTGAATCTGGAAAAACAAACTGAACCCAAAAACAATTTCAGAAAGTACAGAACGATACAATCTCTTGACCCTCAACCCTCAACACTTAAAACTCAAAACTCTTAAACTCAGGTAGACATCGTGGTTAACCCTTCTCCGCAATCCCAAACGCCGCAATCGCAAACCTGGAGCCAACGGTTTGAGTCTGCCCTGCATCCGGCGATCGCTCAGTTTAATGCCAGTATTGGTTTTGACATTGAGCTGATCGAATACGATCTGACCGGCTCTCAGGCTCATGCCAAAATGCTGGCGCATACGGGCATCATTTCCGCCGCAGAGGGTGAACAGCTCGTTGCGGGGTTGGAGCAAATTCGGCAGGAATATCGCCAGGGCAACTTTCATCCAGGCATTGAGGCAGAAGACGTTCACTTTGCCGTTGAGCGACGGCTGACCGAACTGGTTGGAGATGTCGGCAAAAAGCTGCACACTGCCCGATCGCGGAATGATCAGGTCGGTACAGACACACGCCTGTACCTGCGCGACCAGATCCAGCAAATTCGGCAGCAGATCAAAGACTTTCAGGCAGTCATGCTGGGTTTAGCCGAGCAGCATGTCGAAACGCTGATTCCAGGCTACACTCACCTGCAACGCGCTCAGCCGCTAAGCTTAGCCCATCACCTGCTCGCCTATGTCGAAATGACCCAACGCGACTGGGAGCGGTTAGGAGATGTTTACCAACGGGTTGATATTTTACCCCTAGGTTCGGGAGCACTAGCCGGCACCACCTTTCCCATCGATCGCCACTACTCCGCCCAACTGTTGAATTTTGGCAACGTCTATGCCAATAGCCTGGATGGGGTAAGCGATCGCGACTTTGCGATCGAATTTCTTTGTGCCGCCAGCCTGATCATGGTTCACCTGTCCCGCCTCTCCGAAGAAGTCATCCTCTGGGCATCAGAAGAGTTTGGCTTTGTCACGCTAAAAGACAGCTGCTCCACCGGCTCCAGCATTATGCCGCAGAAGAAAAATCCAGATGTGCCAGAGCTAGTTCGGGGCAAAACTGGGCGAGTGTTTGGACATCTGCAGGCCCTGCTCGTGCTCATGAAAGGCTTACCCTTGGCTTACAACAAAGACTTACAGGAAGACAAAGAAGCCCTATTTGACGCCGTTAAAACCGTGCAGGGTTGCCTGGAAGCCATGACAATTTTAATGCAGGAAGGGTTAGAGTTTCGCACCACTCGCCTGAATGCCGCCGTAACCGAAGATTTCTCCAACGCTACCGATGTAGCCGACTATCTAGCAGCCAAAGGCGTACCCTTCCGAGAAGCCTATAACCTCGTAGGCAAAGTCGTCAAAACCTCACTGTCTGCTGGCAAACTACTCAAAGATTTAACCCTAGAGGAGTGGCAAACCATCCATCCTGCCTTTGAGTCCGACATCTATGCAGCGATCGCCCCTCGTCAGGTAGTTGCAGCCCGCAACAGCTATGGCGGCACCGGCTTTGAGCAAGTTCGGCAAGCTTTAGCAGCAGCTCAAGCCCGATTAACTCAGGCTGAGGCAAAGAGCTAACAACCCTAGCCACTAACAGCCCTAGCAACGCCATAAACTTGTTAGTTTTCTAAGCGCTTTTCTCCGTAAAGCCTTCAGAAAACTGGTGCAAGATGGCGGAAATCGAGCGACCCTAGTGCGGGCATCTTGCCCGCGTGAGCGAGACGCTCACACTCCAAACGGTCGCTGGATTTAAGCCGAGGTCTACTAGTGCTGCCAACCCACCTCAGCAGATCAAAAACGCTCTCCCCTGATCCCAAAGTTGATTGGCAAAAGCAACTTTCGCCTTTGCCAATCAACTCTTTAGAGTTGTTCACTCTACTGAACCTGCCCCAACCCTTGTCCATTCCCCCAACCTCAGAACAATACCCAAAACTGCCTGCCACCCACTGATGCGAAGCGACTTCAAGGCAGACCCAGCCAACCCTTGCGGAGGGGGTGTGGGGGACGCGCCCGTCCCCTGCTGGGGGTTTGGGGGAACCCCCCAAGGCTGTTTACCCAGAGACTCAGTCTATGCAGTCTATGCAGTCCTAAATCAATCCTGAGAAAAACCACAAGGGGTTTAGGGGCTTTGTCCTCCAGGAGAGGGCGCTACCCCTCCACCCCCTGCTCCCAAATCATTTGGGATTGCTATATGCATCAGAACAGAATAGCCAGAGCCATCCAAAAAACCAGATGTGAAGAAACGTGATCGATCTCATTAAATTTTGGCGAAGATCTGAATGATCCTGGGCAACCTAAGCCTAGATTAAGAACTGGAATAAATCCATTCCGGGCTATGAAAAAGTTTGAGATTGATGAAGAATAGTTTGAGATTAATGAAGAACTGTAGGGATAGAACAATTTTTTCTAAATAGTAAAACTACACTGAAGAAGTATGCATCTCTTAGTTTGGTAGTTGATCCCAAACGTGATCCCATCTTTGGCAGAACAAAAGTCCAAGCGGTCAGCTGCTTTTCTTTGACTCAAGAGGGTTCATCTCAAAATTAAGATCTTTTGGTCAACCGGCCCGTCACTATACTCTGTCCACCCTTTGAAATTCCTGAAGCTTATGTTGACCCAAGAATTCGATCAGCAGACCGAGCGTTACCTCACCGAAATTCTGTCGCATGAGAACACGACTAGCGATGAATTAATTAAGTCCCTGATCCACGATCGCTGGCTTTTAATTCAATCCGAACTGCCGACACCGCACAAGCGCAAAAATCCCAAGCAGACCATTGCTGATTTTATTCACAGAAAATATGCTCAACCCGTCAACCGTGAAGTCTTTGCATCACGCGAGGGAGCGATCGCCCGTTAATCAGGTTAGTGTCAATCTATCTAGTAGAGGCGCTGTGTCCAGCGCCTCTTTTTGTTCGTGGTCTTGTGAGCATTCGATTTTGGCAGATCAAAAAGTAGGAACAAAAA
>DATNOY010000804.1:0-23746 GCA_036703495.1 Coleofasciculaceae cyanobacterium | reverse complement strand
CGCCAGAACGGGGTAGAGAACAATTAATCAGCAGTTCAGAGTGTTAGTCTTGAACATTCTACCGAATTCCGGGGGGCGTCCTGAAATGAACTTTTCAGCGGAGCTAAAGTTTTCCTGGAGTTTGATCGAGTGGGTGCCAGGAGGCTATGCGTCTCGTCCGGACTATAGCGCCTCGCAGCTGAAATTTTATCGGGGGATGCGATGAGAATTATGCAGCTGGCAGGGAGATAGGCCCAGTTTTCCCCCTAGGTAACATGAATTTAGTAAAACCCAAAACTTCATTTTTGAAAGCGCGGCATTGCCGCACTTTCAAAAATTAAAAGTTTGATTTTAATTAATCCGTGAGCCTAGCCATTTTTCTAGGATCAGCGCTAGCCAATCTTCTGATGCTATCTCTCCCGGAAATTTTGCATCCTGAAGGAGTAGCAGAACGGACAAAGTTTTGCACCCGCAACTGGAGCAACATCATGGTAGAAGGATCGAGAGAAGGATCGAAAGCGCTGTTGGCGCTATCCAACGATTTTGCAGATTTAGTGGAGCGATCGGCTCCGGTGATTGTGGCAGTGAACGGCAAACGCCGATCGGCTGCGAGTGGCGTTCATTGGCGATCGGGCATCCTCGTCACGGCGGATCATGCGATTCAGCGAGAAGAAGAAATTACGGTGACCTTGCCCGACGATCGCACCGCTAACGCGACGCTGGTGGGGCGAGATGGGGGCACAGATTTAGCGGTGCTGAGGCTAGAGGGCATCGATCTGCCGACGGCTGAAATCGCTGATCCGGCTTCCCTCAAGGTGGGACACTGGGTGATGGCGATCGCTCGGTCGGAAGACAGCGGCGTCAATGCCAGCTTGGGTGTACTCAGCGCTGTGGGGGGTGCCTGGCGCACCTGGCATGGTGGACAGATTGACCAGTTTATCCGCCCGGATCTGAAGCTGTATTCTGGCTTTTCCGGCAGTGCGTTAGTAGATGTGCAGGGGCGGCTGATTGGCATCAACACAGCGGGCTACCGCCAGATGGCGCTGACTATTCCTGCCTGTACCGTCGATCGCCTGGTCAACCAGATCTTGAATCGGGGGCGGGTGACGCGGGGCTATCTGGGCGTCGGGATGCAGCCAGTGCAGCTGTCGGATCGCCTGAAAACAGCGCTGAATTTGCCGGGTGGTGGGGTGATGATCGTCAGCCTGGAGGCGGGCAGTCCGGCGGAGCAGGCGGGTATCCTCATGGGCGACATTCTGGTGGCTCTGGGAGATCAGCCGATTGGCGATCTGGGCGATGTGCAAATGATGCTTGATCCCGATCGGGTGGGACACTCCCTGACGGCCAAGTTGGTGCGGGGTGGAGCCTTCACAGAAGTCACTATCACTATTGGGGAACGACCCAGCCGTGGGGGCTGTTAGCCCTTGCAGCCTGATGCACTCATTTCAAACTGCGACACATTCTCAACCCGACGCATTCTAAATAGGGAGAGCCAACATGATTGATGTTTCTCAATTGGCTGAAGCATTGGCAGCGATCGCCACTACGCTCCGGCAAAGCACGGTGCAGCTACGGGGACGACAAGCCAGCGCTGGATCGGGGGTGATCTGGCAACCGGATGGGTTAATTATCACCAATGCCCATGTGGTGACAGGCACAGAGGCGATCGCAGAATTATGGGATGGCCGCACCTTGTCAGCCCAGGTGATCCGGCATGACCCGGCGCGGGATTTGGCGGCTTTGCGAGTGGCTGCCACCGATCTGCCAGCGGCTGTGGTAGGTGAGTCCGATCGCCTGCGGGTAGGCGAACTGGTGTTAGCGATGGGTAATCCGCTAGGAATAACGGGAGTCTTAACCACGGGCATTGTCCATGCGGCTCCTCAAGGGGGCGATCGCTGGATTCAGGCAGATATTCAATTAGCTCCCGGCAATTCAGGCGGACTCTTAGCCAACGCTCAAGGTCAGGTGGTTGGCATCAACAGCATGATCGTTCGCGGTTTAGGCGTGGCGATTCCCAGCCGTGAGGTGCAACAGTTTCTCCAGGAGCCCGAACGGCAGCGCTTGGGTGTGACGCTACAGCCGGTGCGCATCAGAGGCGGACGCAGACAGATCGGATTTTTGGTGCTGGATGTGGCGATCGGCAGTCCGGTAGCGGCTCTGCTGCAGGTGGGCGATGTCCTCCTCAGTGTAGATGGGCAGCCGTTTAGGGCGGGGGATGCGCTGACCGCAATTTTGCGCAGTAAACAGGCAGGGGATACCCTGCACCTGGATTTTCTGCGGGGCGATACCCTGCTGTCTCAATCAGTTCTGCTGCAGCCCTATGCAGGGCAGGAGGCGGCGTGATTCGAGTGCTGGTGGTGGCTGATTCGGCGATTGTGCGGGCTGGATTGGCTGCCTTGCTGTCTGACAGTGCCGCCCTGACTGTGGTGGGCACTGCGTCGCAGCCTACTGCAGATGAACTGGCGACGCTGCAGCCCGATGTGGTGCTGCTGGACTGGGACGGGCAGGAAGAAGAAGGATGGCTCCCGGCTGAAGAGACGCTACCCTGGGTGATTTTAGGAGATGAGCTGCCATCGGCTTGGATCAGCGAAGCCTTGCGGTTGAATGTGCGAGGGCTGCTGCCCAAAGACACGATCGCCCCAGAACTGATTGCCGCCATCACGGCCGTTGCGGAAGGGTTAACGGTGCTGCATCCCGACTTTTTGGAGCGATTGCTGTCCACACAGCCGACTTTTCAACCGGCCCTGGCTGCGGTGAACCAATCCTTAACTCCTCGCGAAATCGAGGTCTTGGGCATGTTGGCGGAGGGGTTGGGCAACAAGGCGATCGCCAAACGGCTGCACATTTCCGAGCATACGGTTAAATTTCACATAGGTTCGATCTTCAGCAAACTCAACGCTTCCAGCCGCACCGAAGCCGTCACCTTAGGGGCCAGGCAAGGGTTGATTTTGTTGTAGGGGCTGCACTGACTGTTGCAAAACCTCCAGCGATCGCAGTCGATTGATCACGGCAGCTAATTCCAGATCGCGAAACAGGGCCAGATCTCCCTGGGGATAATCAGTGAGGATGTCTAGGTTGCCAGCCGCTAAATCCGTCATGACCAAGGATACGATTTCTGCCAGGCAGCGGCGATCGTCTAAATAGTGGGACTGGAGATAGCGGATGGCTGCCCCGATCGCTCGCAGCTGCCCGACATCAGCAATCTGCTCAACCGCTGCCAGATCCACGGTCTCTGTGCCAAACACCAGTTCATCTACATCCCGAACCTTGGTGCGGGGGCTTCTCAGGTCTGCCAGATCTGAATTGTCCTGCTGCCGGGCAGGCGAATCTAGCCGTTTGCAGCGAGGAATCCGCGCGGTAATCGGGCCAAACTGGCTGCCGCCTTCGGCAAGCCGATCGATGGCGTAAGTGGCGGCAATTTGTTTGGCTGCAGCGGTGACATCTTGGGGCTGAAAGTCTTGCATGGCGATGACGGTGTCTGCCACATCAAAGTAGTCGCCACTGCCACCCATTACCAGAATCGTCGAAACCCCATAGTCCTGATACAGCGATCGAATCTTGTCGATCAAAGGGGTGATCGGCTCCTTGTCTTTGGCAATCAAAGCCTGCATCCGCCGATCGCGAATCATAAAATTAGTAGCTGAGGTATCTTCATCCAGCAGCAGCACCTTGGCTCCCACCTCCAGCGCTTCCATGATATTGGCAGCTTGGGAGGTGCTGCCGCTGGCATCCGCGCTAGAGAAATGCTGGGTCGATCGCCCCTGCGGCAACCGATTAATAAACGGAGAAATATCTACACCCACGATGCTACGTCCGTCTTCAGCTCGGATTTTGACGGCAGTGGCATCGGTGACCACCTGTTCTCGCCCGTCCCCCGGAATATGGTTGTAAATGCCTAGCGCCATTGCCCGCAGCAGCGTCGATTTGCCATGATAGCCGCCCCCAACAATGAGCGTAATCCCTGGGGGAATGCCCATGCCGGTGATAGATCCCTGATGCGGGCGATCGAACTGAACTTGCAGCGCTGCCGGAGATTGAAATAGCGCAGCCTGCTGCCGGGGCAGCGGCTGATCCTGCACTCCGCTACGGCGTGGCAAAATTGCCCCATCGGGTACAAAGGCTACCAAGCCTCTCCCAGCTAACTGCTGCCGCAGCCAGTCGGCATCTTCTACCGTTTCCACCTGCTGCTGAATCGCCTCAGCATCCAGGGCTGGATAAAACAGCGATCGCCGCACTATACGCGGCAGATCTTCACACAACAGCGCGGCTGCCTGTCGTCCCAAAATCGTTCTGCCTCTGGCGGGCAGTCCCACTCCAAAGCGAGCTTCCACCAGCTCCTGATCGACTAAAACGGCATTGCGCTCTAAAACCTGCTGCGTTGGCCGGGCGATCGACACCAAGCCACTCTTGCCACTGCCTCGGCTCTTTAAGACTGCGGTCGCCTGATGAAATTGGCGGGTGAGATAATCTCGCAGAGCAATTTCGCGACTGGGGGATGCGTAAAGCGCTGGCGGAAATTGGGCGTTGGTTTGGGGAATTTGCACGCGCAACCGGCTAGGTGCTGCAAACGGATCGCCCTGAACGTGATCAATGATCAGAATGAAGTCTGAAAAATCGTAGAAACCCTGAATTTCTTGATAGGCTTTGTATCCTCTCTGATCGAGTTGCATCAAGCGATCGTGAAGATTTTGAGAAGTTAGCACAGTAGTTAACAGGAATACATAAGTTTGATTAGTTTCTTAGCTAGCCTGCTATGGAAGACTTTCTTTGAAATTAGAGAAAGCCTTCTATAGCAATCCCAAATGATTTCTGAGCAGGGGATGGAGGGGGCAGTGCCCTCGCCTTAGGGACGCAGTTCCCAAACCCCTTGGTGGTTTTTTTATGACTAATTTAGGACGGCTATATTAGGGCGATCGCTGAATCGCAAATTACTTGCTGCATTGACGGGTCGGGTTCAATTTAGAGTAACGATTTTATGAAACAGATGCTTCAGAGCGCAGTCAATCAGTTGGGCTATCAAATTTCAAAAATTCGTCAGCCTGTTGAATATTTCTATGTAGATGTCTTGGAGCTGATTCTGAAAGATTATCTGCAGCAAAATCCAGATCCTTTCTTCGTCCAGATCGGTGCTAATGATGGCACAACAGCCGACCCTATCGTTAATTTAATTCAAAAATATCACCTCCGGGGATTGCTGGTAGAACCCCAGCCCACTATTTTTAAGCAGCTCATCCAAAATTATCAAAGTCAGCCCCAGCTCCAGTTTGAAAATTCTTTAATCGCTGCCCAAGACGGCGTTGCTACCTTCTATGCAGTTCGTGACGATGGCAACTGTACGTTACCTATGTGGTGCTACCAAATTGCCAGTTTAGATCGCCATAAAATGCTGACTTTATTGGCAGATCAACAGCAAAAACTTAATCTGCCGAGCAATCTTGAATCGCTAATTCAAGAGATGCCTTTACCAGCTCTCAGCTTTGAAACCTTGCTGGCAAAACATCAGATTAACCAAGTTGATTTATTAGTGATTGATACCATGGGATACGATTTTGAGATCCTCAAAATGATTCCATTCGATTCCATCAAACCTGCCATCATCAATTTTGAGCACTCGTTGCTTTCGCCTGAAGATCAAGCAGCCTGCTTTGAATATCTAGCGAAATTAGGTTATGGCTTAATTCAAGTTTCGGTGGATACGATCGCCTATCTCAATGCCCCAGTTCGCAAAGGCTTATATACATTGAGATAGGCTTTGAGATAGGCTTTCAAAAAATCATCTGGTTTTAGCCGAGGGCACACCGCTCTAAACGCCAGGTTGGGGAATTGTAATGTCGATTGGGGTGACTTTACCGTCTGGCGCGATCGCACTTAAAGGCGGCCGCATAGCTTCGGCATTGCCCACCACCAGTGTCACGAGTTGTTCGGGTTTCAGGTGAGTTTGGGCGACCCGCTGCACATCAGCGATCGTGGTTGCTTCTACCTGTTTTTGGTAGCGGAAGATGAAGTCTGCTGGGTAGCCATAATAGGCGTAGCGCATGAACCGTCCTAAGGTTTGGGCAGGCGTCGCAAACCGGAAGATGAAGGCATTCAACACCGAATCTTTGGCAGTGGCTAGCTCTGCAGCGCTGATTGGGCTATTGCGAACTTTTTCCAGTTCTGCCCGGGTCGATTGGATAAATGGCACAGTGGCATCCGATCGCGTTTGCCCTCCTGCAACAAAGGTGCCGGGAAAGTCGAACTCGGCTGACCAATAGGCATAGACGCTGTAGGCTAAGCCCTGACGCGATCGCACAGAGTTGACCAATCGTCCTCCCATCCCGTTCATGACTTCGTTTAGCACAGACAGGGCCGCATAGTCTGGGTCATTTAGCTGTCCACCTAAGTGTCCCATCTGGATGCTGCTCTGGGTTAGCTGCGGCTGATTCACCAGAAAAATGCCGCCTGATTTTGCCTGAGCAACAGGGGGTAAAGTCGGCTTTGCTTCGACGCTGGGCTGGGGTTGCCAGTCGCCTAGTTTGGCGGCAATCAGCGATCGCATCTTGGCACTATCAAAATCGCCAACGATGCCCAGCAACAGGGACTGAGGCTGAAAATAGCGTTGGTAAAATTGCTCAACGTCATTGCGAGAAATCTGGTTGAGGGTGGTGTATTCTACGGTGCGAGCATAGGGGCTGGTAGCGCCATAGATCAACTTTTGAAACTCGCGTCCGGCAATCTCTTCCGGGTCGTCGTTACGCCGGGCGATCGCCCCTTGCCATTGGGTTTTCGTCAAATCAATTTTGTCTTGTGGAAAGGCTGGCTGCCGCAAAACTTCTGCAAATAATCCAAACACTTCCTCCAGGTCTTCACTCAACGTGCTAAAGCTGACCGTTCCAACGGTGGTATCAATGCCCGTTTCGATGGCAGCAGCTCGTTGCTCTAGCATGGCGTTCAAGGCTTCCGCCGGATGGTTGCGCGTACCACCGTTTCGCATCACCTCTCCCACAATGCTGGCTAACCCAGTTTGGTTGGCAGGCTCCAGGCGATCGCCCGTCTGCACCAAGACCGAGCCGCCGACTAGCGGCAGTTCATGATCCTCTAGTAAAAACACCTGAATGCCGTTGTCCAGGGCAAAGCGAGTGTAGTTGGGGATGTGAATTTCGGGTGCAGGCGGCAGCTGCAAATCGGTATAGTGGCGTGGCGTTACGGCCCAAGCAGGCGATCGCCCCCAGCCCACCATCATCCCCACCAATAGGGTCACCAATCCGTACTTCAGCAGTGTGCGCCCCCAAGCCATCTGCCAAGTTTTTAATAATTGCATAGCTTATTCCTGCGACAACAATTTCCCGACGGTCAAATGCTTGGGCTGAAACAGATCTTGGGCAACTCGCTGCACATCGGCAGCCGAAACTGCTTCAATTGCCTTGAGATCTTCAAATAAATTGCGCCAGCTCCCCGTTTTTGCTTCATATTCCGGCAGCAGGCTAGCCATGCCTTGATTGGAAGCCAGGGTTCCTAATAGCCCAGCCCGGGCTTGCGTTTTAATCCGATCCAGTTCTGCTGCTGAAACCGGCTGCGTTTTCAGGCGGGTCAGTTCGGCATCCAGAGCCGTCGCTACTTGATCCACCGTGTGACCGGGAGCAGTCAGGGCATAGATCAGCATCAGGTTAGGGTAGCGATCGCCCGGAAAGCCATCGGCTGCATCCACACTCAGCGCCAGCTTTTGCTCAACTAGCGATTGATAGAGCCGCGAAGTGCGTCCGCCTGAGAGCAGGCTGCTAATCATCTGGTAAACCGCATTATCAGGATGGGTGAGCGCAGGACGCTGGTAGCCTTCCAGGTACCAGGGTTGGGTCGGCAAGTTTAACGTAATGGTTTGCGGTTCAGTTTGGGCGATCGCAGTCGCCTGAATGGCTGGAGCCTGCGATCGCCCCTGGAACCGACCAAAATAAGCTTGCGCCATTTGTTTAACTGCGGCAGGATCAACATCGCCAACAATTCCTACCACAATGTGATTGGGCGTGTAGTAGGTCTGGTAGAACTGCTGAATGTCCTGGCGAGACAGGTTACGAATATCCGTTTCTGAGCCAATCACGGGGCGGCCGTAAGGATTTCCAGGTAGCGCCACCTCTAGAAATTGCTCAATCATTTTGCCGATTGGCGAATTATCGGTACGCATCCGCCGCTCTTCCAAAATCACATTTTTCTCTTCGTAAAACTCGCGGAAGACGGGTTCTAAAAATCGCTCCGATTCTAAAGACATCCACAGCTCTAGCTTGTTAGCTGGGAAGCTATAGAAATAGCGGGTGGCATCGGCGGAGGTAGTGGCATTCAGCCCTACACCGCCCGCTTGCTGCACAATCTGCCCAAACTCGTTTTGCTTGACGTAGTTGCCTGCTTTGGCTTGCGTCTGCTCAAATTCTTGCTGGAGGCGTGTGGCGGCACCGGCCTGTCCCGTCGCTCGGATCTGGGTAAATAGCGTATCGAGGCGATCGAGCAAGGGTTTCTCAGCCTGATAGTTGGATGTCCCAATCCGAGAGGTTCCTTTAAAGGCCAAATGCTCTAAAAAATGAGCAGCCCCTGTTTTGCCAGGCTGTTCGTAGGCAGAGCCGATATTCACGTAGGTCATGAAGGAAACGATCGGGGCTTGATGCCGCTCCATGACGATGAACTTCATGCCGTTGTCGAGCGTAAACTCGCTGATCTGACGCTCAACGCGATCGATATAAGGCTGGATATTAGAGCCGTTTGGGGCGGCAGCCCAGCTTGCAGGCGTTGCCCAAACCATAGCCGCAATCAGCAGCACAAAACAAACTAATAGACGGATGTGACGCATGAATTTAGCAAACGTGATTCCCGCCTCTCAGCATAATGACTTTTGTAGCATTTGTTGCGATTGGGATTCGGACAGGCGTCGCTTAAGGGGCTTCTAGCTAGGTCAGGGATAGCGCTCATTCCCCGCTCTGATTCCCGCTACCCGACTGATCAAAATTGCCTGCATTCTGGTTCAGGATCTCCTAAAGCGGTGTGCACTCGGCTAAAGCCAGATGATTTTTTGAAAGCTTCGCGGAGCGAAGCTTTCAAAAAATCATCTGTACTTGATTCAGTTGAAAATTGCTATAGCGCCTACCGGCGCAGAATCAGTCCTCCTGGGAGTATGGTGTTTCTGATATTGGCTCCCCGTAAATTGGCTCCCTGGATATTAGCGCCTCTTAAGTTTGCTCCTGCCAGATTAGCTCCTGCCAGATTAGCGCCTGCCAAATTAGCTCCTGCCAGATTAGCCCCTCTTAAATCCCTGTTAGCCAAGTTAGCCTGCTGCAGGTTACACCCTGCACATTGCTTTGTTACTAAGAATTGGGTAGGAGCAGTCTGAGCATTTGATGAACAAAGTTGATTTAGGTTAACAACGCGACCATCACTGGTTTGCAAGTAACAAATATCTGGATCTGCTGGTGCCAGTGGAATTGTAGGTTCTGAGCTTGCTCTAGTTGGCAGACTCGCTAACATTCCCCCTGCCAAAACAAAAATTAGGAGAACCCACCGATCGATATGATCAGGAAATAATTTCAGCATTTGAGTTTCAGGTTGTTCTAGCTAAACTAATTAATGGCTAATTGATGCGCCAAAAATTAGAACATCAAAAAATCCTCCGGGCAATCTGTGAAGCAGGGATCTTGCCCATGCAGGTAAAAGCCGGGAATCTATTTCAGAGTCAATTTACGCCATTGAGAGAATGGGCTAGAGTGGAAAATCCATCCTCTCAATTAGTCTCTGAACGGGCATTATCTCGGAAACTATTGGGAAGGCAAAATAAACAAAATTTTATGGGGTGGGCAGGGTCCCTCCAACCCTTGTAACTCCAACTGTTGGAGGGCTTTGAGCACTGCCCAGCCTGCAAAAAATGCTACCGTTGCACAGTGATATTGTAGGTATTGTTTTGTTTTGCGCCGTTGGAGCAAACTGCTTCCCAATGAATCGTATGCCTTCCGGGTGGCAAAGGATTTAAGAAAAGGTAAAATCCCTGATCTACACTGGGGCTGAGTTTCAGTTGCGGAACTAAAGATTCATTCACTCCAAAAACATTATCTGTGGGCAATTGGATATCAAACAATGGGGATCTTTCAAGATACTGAATAGGGTTGCTAACAAGCGCACCATCAATCTGAGCTTTTAACAGAGTTGGGTGCTCACAGCCAGCAACTTGAGTTCGTAGAAAAGCTTCAGTGCGCTGATCTGGAGGGTCAGTGAGGAATGCGCCGTAGTAAAAACTGATGAGTGGAAAGAATAATGCAGTGCCCGGAGGAAGGGTGCAATTTCGCACAACTGGTTCGCCGCCGCCACTAATTGTTCCACCCAAGAACCATACATGTCCACTCTGTCCAACACTACATTCCCCCTGACCAAGAATTGGGTTAACGCTGGCTGGAATTTGCAGTGCCCACTGCCACCAAGTTGCAGCCCATTCACTATAGGTCTTGCCGTGCGGGTGAGACTGGATAGGAGCGATGCCAGATGCATCATTTTTGGAGGATGAGGCTGCAAAAACAGGTTGAGAAGGGAAACCGGTAATCAACCCTGCGATTAGGCTTAAAGTAGCCAGACCAAAGAAGTTCCCAGCCGATCTAGGAACCTGCCAAAATCTAAATTTACGCTTCATACAGTGACTATCTTCTCCAAATTATGGATTGGTTAGAAAGCTAATACTCCCTGATTAGAACTAAATAGAAATTAAGTTATAAAGTTGCCTGAATACTACTTTGAAAAGACATTAAAAAACTGGATTCAGGGAATAAACCCAAATCCAATCAACAGTCTCATCTCAAAGAAGATGACGAGAAACTCTATAAGTAAACTAAACTTTGTCCAACCTGAAAACTGGAGATTTCCCCAGAGGAAAGCTACGGATTTCTTCAGTTTAGATGCAACTCAGATGCGTTGATAAACTTGAAAACTTGTCTCGTATTAACAAAGATTCAAGTTATAGATTAAATGTCCACTGTTGAATATCCTTGAGAAGTTTATTTTCCGTCAAGGTGATTTCATAAATCGTAATTTGTTGAGGGAGAAGCTCAATACTCAATAAGAACTTCTAACTCCCTTCAGATAAAGATTTCAGGACACAATGGTCATAATTTCGTGTTAATTAGAAGGCGTCATAAACCAGATTTAGCTAATTGCTTTACTCAGAACTTTAAGTGCTATACCAAAGTTTAAAGCTGCTTTTCAAGAAATATAACACCATGTTCGATCGCATTATCTTTAACCCACAACTTATTGCCTTCAGCCCACAATTTATGGCTAGGAAAACTTAGATTTGAGACATGAAAATCGCAACATCCTTCGGGATTTGCTAATTCGGTGATACCCTTGGGAAAGCGATCGCCCCTGCAATCTTCCCTCTTGATTGCTTTTCCCAATCAAGCCGCGTAGAATCCCCTGCTTGAGGACTCATCTTGCTTTGGCTATCTTTCAAAGTTTGCCATCCCTCAAAGCATGCCAAAAATCCCTAGAGTTATAATTCCTAGATCAATGGCTGTCCCACAGGGACTGATAGGTGAGCGCTTAAATCTTCGATCGCTGCGGCCAATCATCTCCCACTCTGAGCGTGAAATCAGACCCCAGATCGCCGGTCGAGGCAGAAACAACTTGCCCAAATCCTAAGGTGCTTTCCAGCATAGCTGCACCCTGCAAGTCTCCCCGTTGAACAATAATTTGGGTTTTTGCTTCCTGCTGCGACCAATCATCTACGACATAGACGTTATTAAAACCTTGAGTTTGAAGATAGGCTGCGACTTGGCTAGCCAGGTGAGGATCACTAGAGGCATTTTGCACGGCAATGCGCGTGTTGGTGAAAGTCGTTTGTTGGCTAACGGATGCCACCGAGCTAATGTCAAAAAACTCATTCATCACCTGATCTTTCGCAGTCGGATCCATCAACCAGTAGCTGGCCACAAACTCATCAGGAGTACTAAAACGACCGGGCAACATCACCATGCGAAAATCATTTTGCTCAAGACCTAACCCAAAGCTAACCAACGACAGCATCTCTTCAGGAGAGAGGTTCGTGTCAATATATTTCTGGAAAAGCTCGATCGCCTGAGGCAGACGAGCCACCAGAGCTGGATTGGTTAACCTTTCGCGCAAGGCCCGAATCAACTGCTGTTGGCGCTGTACCCGGCCAATATCGCCTTTATCATCATGCCGGAAACGGGCAAATCCTTCAGCTTGCTTCCCGTTGAGCGTTTGCTTCCCTTTTTTGAGGTTAATGTACAGGTGCTGAGTTTCGTCCACATACTTCATATCCTGTGGCACAAAGATCTCGACACCGCCCAGCAAATCTACCAGTTCCCGAAATGCGACCGTACTGACTCGCACATAGCGATCGATGGTTACACCGTTAAGATTTTGGCTGACCACCTGAGCCGCCATCTTTGATCCGCCCACGACGTTGGCATAATTAATCTTTTCGACCCCTTCCCCGGGAATGTCTACCTGCGTGTCTCGGGGAATTGATAAGACATTGACCGTGTTTTTATCGGGGTCAATATGGAGCAATAGCATCGTATCGCTTCGCCCAGAAAATACATCCTTGGAAACGGAGTTCTCTGGCAAATCTAGGGGCAAATCAATCCCCATCACCAACACATTCACCGGACGGCTGACTCCATAACCCAGTAATCCTTTCTGCCACACTTCGTTGAATGACAATGGGCGATTGGCTTGCGGAGCGATCGCGGCTGGTAAAGGGGTAGTGAGTGCCACCACAGCTCCCACTGTTGCGGCTAAAACGGCTGTTCCACCCAAGGCAATCCCTCGCAGGAGCCAACGCCCTAGATGGGGAGAAGCGGAGGGCTGCAGTGCTCTATCGGCGGATGCCCCTGCTGGCGATGTCCCTGGGGATGTCCCTGCTGGTGATGGAGAAACTAGAACAGTTACCCGGCTTTCAATAGTCTGATTGGACGTTTTAGCAAGGTTTTGTTGTGAGTCTGTCTTGTTTTCCAACTTTCTTTCTCCGTTTCACACCTTAGGAATGCAGGTTAGCCGCGATTGAGGTTAGCCACCTAAACACTTAAACCTACTTTGCCAGGAGGCATTATGTAGTTTTGTATGTAACATTTCGCGATTATAGCCTGAAGGTAGACGCATCTCGGTCTTTCTTGGGGCAGAACTACTTCTACTTCAAGTCAGAATTTCAATAATCTGGCTTTTGGCGATCGCCCTCACTAGGCTCCTGATCTAGTTTTTATAGCGCTTCGCGCTCGATTAAAACCAGATTATTTTTTGAAAGCCTCACGGAGCAAGGCTTTCAAAAAATAATCTGTACTTGACTCAATTGAAAATCGCTATATTTTCCTAGACTATTCATTAATCCTGGGGTTCCACCTTTCAACAGGCTCATAATTTTGAAGCTCCTCTAAAGATGCCGTAAAACGGTGCTTCTTCCAGTTGCCTAACCTACAAACCTTGATAGGATGGGGCGGAATTGTAAAAAGAGTTGAGGACAGTCATGATTCCCGTAATCCTCGCTGGTGGCAAAGGAGAGCGCTTTTGGCCCCTCAGCCGCAAACAGCGTCCTAAGCAATTTTTAAGTTTGGATGGTAGTGGCAAGAGTTTACTACAAGCCACAGCCGACCGACTCCTGAATTTAGCAGGCGGATGGGAAGGATTATGGGTGATTACGGCCGCTCATTTAGAGGCAGGTGCCAAGCAGCAGCTCCCCGATTTGCCTTTAGATAACCTGCTGGTAGAAGTTGAGGGACGGGATACTGCGCCTGCTGTGGCTTGGGCAACGCTGGAGATTGCTCGGCGCTGTGGAGAAGATGCCATCATTGGCTTTTTCCCAGCCGATGCTTGGATTGGTGACTCAAAAGCCTTTTGCGACACGTTAGAAGCCGCCGCAGAACTGGCAAAAACTCAGGGGGCGATCGCCACCCTGGGCATTACGCCAACCTATCCTTCCACAGGCTATGGCTACATTGAGCAAGGCGAAAAAATTGGCTTGTTTGGTGAATCTGCGGGCTACAAGGTTAGCCGATTCACTGAAAAGCCTGATTTGGCAACGGCTAAACAATTTTTGGAAACCGGCCGGTTTAGCTGGAATGGCGGCATGTTTATTTTCCCGGCGGGGGTGATGCTGGCAGAACTGCGTACCCATGCGCCTGATATTCTGCTGCCTCTAGAAGCCGAAGGCGCAGCCTGTTATCCTAGCCTGCCTAAGCTCAGCATTGACTATGCCGTCATGGAGAAAACCCAGAAGGCCTATGTTTTGCCCGTCACCTTCAGCTGGGATGACCTGGGAGATTGGAATGCCATCGATCGCTTACTCAAAGATGGACAGCCTAATGTGGAACTGGCTCAGCATATTGGGCTGGATACTCAAGGCGCGTTACTCTATTCTTCTGATGCCGATGAGTTGATTGTGACCATCGGTTTGGAAGATACAGTGGTCGTTCGGGATGGCAAGGTGACGCTAATTGTCAAAAAAGATCGAACCCAAGATATTAAGCAAGTGTTGAAGCAAATCCAGGCAAACCCCGAGTTCAACAGTTTGCTCTAGCCGAAGCGGGGCATTGGGACAGTTCTGGCATGACTCTCAGCGCTGGGTTTGTGAATGCTTCGCCTTTACTTCGCCTCGATGCCCTAATTTATGTCAAAATGTAAAGCGTGTGGATTGCAAACTCTCTCAGCACTATTAAAGCTCCAACCTACGTTGCCCTGGGAAATTTTGATGGCGTTCATCAGGGGCACCGACGGGTAATTTGGCCCATTTTTTCTGCTGCTGCCGCTGCAACGGCGACTCACCCCGGAGAGCGAACAAAGGCGGCGATCGCGCTAGAGCCATCAAAACCTTTGGCCACCGTGGTCACCTTTACGCCTCACCCGCAGGAATTTTTTACGGGACAGCATCGGCCGCTGTTGACGCCTCTCGTGGAAAAGGAGCATTATCTGCAAGCCATTGGGGTAGAGCAAATTGTGCTGCTGCCCTTTAACCATGCTCTGGCCCGTCTCACTCCGCAAGAATTTGTCGAGAAAATTCTGGTGCAGCATTTGCAAGCTCAGCAAATTAGTGTGGGGCAAGATTTTCGGTTTGGGCATCAGCGGGCAGGGACGGCCGAGGACTTGCAGTCCATTGCAGCGACCTACAATATTCCGGTGGCGGTAACGCCGCTCCATACCTGCGAGGGCGATCGCATCAGCAGTTCTGCAATTCGCCAGGCTTTAGACCAGGGCGATGTGCAGCGGGCCAATCAGCTGTTAGACAGACCTTATACGCTCGTCGGGCAGGTGGTGCCAGGGCAGCAGCTCGGCAGGACGATTGGTTTCCCAACGGCAAATTTGCAAATCCCGCCAGAAAAGTTTTTACCCCGGCAAGGCGTGTACAGCGTTTGGATCCAGCTGGGTGGCTGGGAGAGTCAGTCGGCTCCTCTGCCAGGCGTTATGAACATTGGGCATCGCCCAACGGTGAATGGCACCCAACAAACGGTGGAGATCCACCTGTTGGACTGGACGGGTGATTTGTATGGGCAAACGTTGGTGGTGAGCCTGGAGAGCTTCTTGCGACCTGAGCAGAAATTTCCTTCCCTGGATGACCTGAAGCGGCAAATTGCCCAAGATAGCCAAGTGGCGCGATCGCAGCTGCTGGGTAAGCGGGAGTAGGATCTATCCTGCGGCTTGTCCCTGCGGCTTGTACCGGTGCTGCGTTAATCTGCGTTGAGGGCATCCTGGGTTGAGGGCATCTTGTTGGGGGAAAATCCTGCCATCATAGAGCGGTGAACTTGTGACTCAGCCCGGTTAGATCCCTGCTGCTGACGCGCTACAGCGCTTCGCGCTTGACTAAAACCAGAATATTTTTGGCAACCTGAAGCGGGGCTTTTAAAAAATATTCTGGACTGCACGCCATTGAGAACAGCTATATGAGACAAAGCATTGACCTGCTCACCCAAAATTTGGGACAGACGATCGTTGGTAAGCAAGAAGCAATTCGCCTGATTTTGGTGGCATTGCTATCGGGGGGGCATGCTTTATTAGAAGACGTGCCCGGAGTAGGCAAAACCTTGCTGGCCAAAACGCTGGCTCGCTCTATTGATGGACGATTTCAGCGGATTCAATGCACGCCTGATTTGCTCCCTGCGGATGTCACAGGCACCAATATCTGGAATCCGCGATCGGGAGAATTTGAGTTTTTGCCGGGCCCTGTTTTTGCCAATGTGCTGTTGGCAGACGAAATTAATCGGGCTACTCCTCGTACTCAGTCTGCTTTGCTGGAGGTCATGGAAGAACACCAGGTGACGAGTGATGGCACAACGCGAGCTGTGCCCGATCCCTTCTTTGTGATTGCCACACAAAACCCCATCGAATATCAAGGCACGTTTCCCTTGCCCGAAGCTCAAATGGATCGGTTTGCCCTGTCTCTCAGTTTGGGCTACCCCACCGAAGCAGAAGAACTGCAAATGCTGGAGCGATTGCAACAGGGAACCAGACTGGAAGAACTCCAGCCCTGTTTATCTTTGCTAGCGGTGCAGGAGTTGCGCCAGCTCTGTCGGCAGGTGAAGGTAGAGTCTCACCTGCGGCAGTACATGCTGGATCTAGTCCGGGCAACCCGTCAAGATGAGGATGTTTTGCTAGGCGTCAGCCCTAGAGGCACGGTCACTCTGCATCGAGCGGTGCAGGCTTTTGCCTTCCTAGAAGGTCGCGATTACGCTATTCCAGATGATGTCAAACATCTGGCTCCCTGCGTCTTAGCGCATCGGATGATTCCAGCCGCAGGACGCAAAGCTAAGCTGGTCATCGATCGCCTCCTCCAATCTGTCCCCATCCCCTAATTCACCATTCCTTACCCTCGAGTCAACTCCAGCAGAGACTCATCTTGAAGCGATTGGCGCTTTTCGATCGGGATATAGGGTTGCCCCCGTCCGCCGGTATAAATTTGCGTAGGACGGAAAATCCGGTTTTCTCCCAGCTGTTCTTTCCAATGGGCCAACCAGCCGGCTGTCCGGGCGATCGCAAACACGGGTGTAAACAGATCGGTCGGGATGCCTAGCTTGCGATACAGCAATCCAGAGTAGAAGTCTACGTTGGGATAGATCCCCTTCTGTCCAAGGCGATCGGCCACGGCCTTTTCCATGGCCACGGCCACATCGTAGTATTCATCCTTGCCAAACTTTTCAAACAGCTGTTCTGCCAAACTTTGCAGAATAGTGGCTCGCGGATCTTTAACTTTGTAAACTCGGTGCCCAAAGCCCATGATCTTAGATTTTTGCTGCAAGCATTTATCTAGATAAGGCTCTACATTTTCAACTGTCCCAATTTCCTCCAGCATCATGATCACTTCTTCATTGGCTCCGCCATGCAGTGGTCCGGCCAACGTCCCCACAGCCGAAGCGACAACGCCATACGGATCGGTCAGGGTGGATGCGGTCACCATGGAAGAGAATGTGGAAGCATTGATAGTATGCTCTGCGTGCAGCGTGAGGCAAATATCAAAAATATGAGCCGCCAGCGGGTCAGGTTCCCGTTCGTTCAGCATGTAAAGGAAGTTGGCAGCGTAGTCTAGATCATCGCGGGGCTGTACCGGATCATTTCCCTTCCGCATCAGCTGAAATGCGGCTACCATCGTTGGAATTTTGGCCAGTAGCCGCACCACTGCTGCCCGGATATAGGCGGGATCATCCAGGGCTCGTCGGGAATAGAACAGTCCTAAAGCTGCTGCGCAAGCCTGTAGCGCATCCATCGGATGCCCGCTTTCGGGGAAACACTTCATCATGTCTCGAATCCGATATTTCAGCCGGCGATGATAGCGGATTTCATGCTCAAACTCTTCTAGCTCAGCGGTGGTGGGCAATGCTCCCCAAATGAGCAGGTAGGCAGTTTCTACAAAGGTACTTAGTCTGGCTAGTTCTTCAATGTTGATGCCACGATACTCCAGGATGCCATTTTTACCATCCACAAAGCTGATGCTAGATTGTGTAACAGGCACCCCTTCCAGACCCGGTCTATATTCGCAAAACGTCATAATGTCACCGTGCGCCCGAAATAATTTTGATTGAAAATCATCCAAAAACTCCCAATAATCAGGGTAAAACCCACGTTGAGCTGGTTTTGGATAGGCTGTTAGGGAATAGCTTAATTTACCTTGACATATTCTACGGCTTCAGTTTTGTCAGCTTTGAGTCAGTCTGGCTGAGTTACACTGCAATTGCCCTAGTTGAGCTGCTCCTGAGCAAGCGATCGCTCCAGTTGCTAGAAGCCGGGTAGGTCTAACCCTTAAGCGGTATTAAAGCTGCTCCTTCTATTGTACGAACCTCAGGACATTAGCGATCCGTAGGGAAAGGGGATCTTTGCTTGCCCTGCCGGATCGAATGTATCGAATGTATAGGTTAGGCGAAGCTGCAGCCAGTCCTAATTTTATAGCGGTTCGCACTCGACTAAAGCCAGAATATTTTTTGAAAGCCTCGCTCCGCGGGGCTTTCAAAAAATATTCTGGACTTGACTCATCTGGACTTAACTCAGTTGAAAATTGCTATATCAGAAGGACGCCACGTTCAGGGTTGTTTTCAATTAGCTTGTTCCCTCTGCGACTGTCGAAAACCGGGCTTTGACAAAGGTTTCGGCAGTTGCGCGATCGCCCACTTCCCCATCCAGGGTAGCTGCCAGCAGCGCATCTAAGATAGCTCGATATTGTTTGCCGGGTGAGTAACCCATTGCTTTGAGGTCGTTACCATCTAGGGGGGGCTTGATGGCTTGCCAGCAGGTAAGATAGCGCCAGATGATACGACGGGCGGTGCGGGGAACTGTGGCACCCAGCAGAAACAGCGTTGCCCGATCGTAAGGACTGAGCAATTTGACGACCTGGCTCGGATGAGTGCAGCTGGAGAGCGTCTCGACCACTTGGGTTTGCAGCTTGTGGAGATGAGCCAGGCGATCGCAGCTTTCAGCCGACAGTTGCAGCGTCTGCGCTACCGTCAGGCGATCTGCGGCGGGTAAGGAAGCGAGCAGCACCTCCAAAAGAATTTGCCAGTGCGTCAAGCTTTGATTTGCATCAAAGCGTTTCAGCCAGCGATCGACTAGTTGCAGCTGATGCCATGCGTCCTGTAGTTGCAAGTCTGGATGAATGCAGACTAAGGCCCCCAGGTTGGACAACAGCTGCAGGGCATCTTTCCAGTAGGGGGCTTGCAGAATGTATCTTAGCTCTTGCTTCAGGCGAGTTTGCAAAGCGGGAGCGCGGTTGCCGGGCGGGTTAGCCTGAATCGTGCGATAAATGCCGCTGGCGATCGCGTAGCGAATGTATCCTTCTGTCTGGGGCTCGATCTGGAAGCCCAGCCGCACGGCAAATCGCACGGCTCGATAGATCCGGGTGGGGTCTTCAATAAAGCTGTTGGCATGGAGAACGCGGATATGTTTGGCTTGTAAGTCCAGCACACCGCCGAAGAAATCTAACAGTTCGCCGGTGCGTGGAGCCGTCAGCCGGATGGCCAGCGCATTGATCGTAAAATCGCGACGATACAGGTCTTGGCGGATCGAGCTGGCTTCTACTTGCGGATTAGCTGCTGGGTAGGGGTAGAACTCGGTGCGGGCAGTGGCAATATCCAGCCACAGCGACCCCAATACCGGATCGTTGTGCCAGAGCAAGGCTGCCGTCTGAAACTGCCCATGCACCTGAAGTTTGGTCTGCGGATAGGCTGCCTGCAAGTCTTTAGCTAAGGCGACGCCAGCGGCTTGATCCGCACTCTGGTGAAAGCCATCCACGACCAAATCAATATCCTCAATGCGCAGGGGCTGATCGGCGGCTAATAGCAAATCTCGCACGGCCCCGCCCACCAGGTATATTTGCCAGCCGCGCTGTTCGGCTAGCTGGGCGATCGCCTGTAAGAGCTGCCACAAGGGGGAAATCAGGCGATCGCGCAATAGCCCAGAGACCACATCAGGCAGCAGACAGTTCTGTTGCAGCTGCGTTGGTTCGCCTGGGGTGAGACTAGTTCTGCCCTGATGCAATTGCCGCAAGACATCCGTGCGGGTGACAATGCCGACGAGCTGCCCCTGGTCTAAAACAGGTAACCGACCGATATCATACGTCACCATCAAGGCTTCGATCTCGGGCAGAGCCGTATCGGGTGTAATGGTTTTGACCTCAGTTGCCATGTAGCCTTTCACGGGAGCATGATTGAACCCGTGATGAAATGCAATATCTAAATCTCGACGAGAGATAATGCCAACCAGTTGGTCTTGGGTATTTACCACCGATAGCCCAGAATGACCATAGCGCAGCAGGATGCGTTGGGCTTCGGCGATCGTCGTTTCAGGGCGAATGGTTCGGACGGGAGAAGACATCAGCTCTCGGGCAACAGGCGGGTGAGGAATTTGTAAGCGGATCTGATCCAACAGCGGCTCTAGGATGGCGGCCGCAGGGTCTCCTCGCAGGGTCAAAGCCGCCGCTTTGGCATGCCCGCCGCCGCCAAAAGGCTGGAAGAGTTCTGCCAGGTTAATGGCTGCATTGCTTTGAGCTCGTCCAATTACCGTCAGGCGATTGTCTCCGCCACTCACCGGATGCTGGACTGCCAGTAACAAAATATCGGTATCGGTGAGGCTCAGCAGCCGCGCGGCCAGCTGAGACATGCCGGGGACGTGGGTTGCGGTTGTCAGCAATACCCAGGACAGCGTGCAGCCTCGCAGAGTTTCGGTAGACAGTTGCTCCAAAGCGATCGCCAGCAACTCCTGCATTTCGGTGGAGAGGCTGGGTTCTACATATTCCGCGATCGTCCGCAGGTTAGCCCCTTGTTCCATCAGCCAGGTAAGGGCGGCGGCATCTCGTACCGTCGTGTGGTCATAGGTCAGCGACCCGGTATCGACATGAATCCCTAAGGCCATCACCGTCGCCTCTGCTACCGTTAGCGAAAGCTGCTGGGAACGCAGCTGCTCTACCATCAGGGTAGTCACGGCTCCCACTGCATCCAGCTGGCGATGGGTGGCGACAATATCTCCTGGCGTATTCAGATGATGGTCGTACACCGTGATTTCGACACCAGGGAGCATCAGCCACTCGGCTGCCTTCCCCAACCGATCGCGCCACTGCGTATCGATTACGGCAATCGACCGGATTTGTTCAGGATTAACCGATCGCCGCTCCACCAAGGCATACTCATCTCGATGCAGCGCCAGAAACTCCTGCACGGTAGGATGTGCGCCCCCCGTCAACACAATCCGGGCACCTGGCAACAGCCGAGATAGCCCGACCGCACCGCCCAGCGTGTCAAAGTCTGCCGTAGTATGGCAAAGAATTAAATCCATCCTGAACGCTCCTGATTAACTGCTTCATCTCTGGGCTGTGCAATGCGATAGGGTTCTTGATGCCGCAGGCTTTACATCCTTCCTCTTTCGCCCTTTCCTAAGGGTCTCAATTTCTGATAGCTTACTAGCAAGGGGAGATGCAGGGCAGCTTGCTCAGGTATCGATCGCGTACAACCCCTTTCGCTGTACTGGGAGGAAAACGATGTCTATTCTGTTTCAATTGGCGCTGACGGCTTTGGTAGTAATGTCCTTTGCAATGGTGGTTGCCGTTCCGGTTGCCTATGCTTCACCCAAAAACTGGGAGCAATCTAAGCAACTGCTGTTCTTAGGTTCTGGACTCTGGGTGATCTTGGTCTTGCTGGTCGGTGGACTGAACTATTTCGTAGTTTAGGTCGAGAAGGTCGTTTCGGTCAGAAGGTGGTTTAGGCTAGAGTAACCTCATCTTTGAGGACAGGCAGTTTGCCTGCTTATTCATCTAGCCGATTGGTATCTTTATGGCGGTTTTCGAGGGAACTTTTACCCAAACTGACTCTCTGCGATTTGCGATCGTCATTGGTCGATTTAATGATCTAGTGACGACTCGGCTCTTAGAAGGATGTCAAGATTGCTTGAAGCGTCATGGCATTGATGCAGATCCGCAGGGCACCCAGGTCGATTATGCTTGGGTTCCGGGTTGCTTTGAAGTGCCGCTGGTGGCACGGCAGCTGGCGGTATCAGGTCGTTATGATGCCATTATCTGTCTGGGTGCAGTCATTCGAGGTTCTACGCCTCACTTTGACTATGTAGCCGGGGAGGTGTCCAAAGGAATCGCAGCCATTGGTCTTCAGACTGGGGTGCCAGTGGTGTTTGGGATTTTGACCACCGATACGATGCAGCAGGCCCTAGAACGAGCCGGGATCAAGAGCAATAAAGGCTGGGATTATGCCATGGGGGCGATCGAGATGGCCAGCTTGATGCGTCAGGTGAGAGCGATCAATTCGGATGCCAATGGCGGTGCGATCGCGGGTTCTGTGAATCCTCAGATCTTACCGGAAGCCTTAAAAAGCGCTTTGCCCACGGAGCGTCCAGAGTAAGGATTTTAGATTTTGGATTTGACAGGTCCCTGTGGCTGCGTGATAAATTAGAAGGCAACTCTAAATCAGGTGCGCCTGCCATAATTGCCATCAATCCAGAATCTAAAATCTCAAACAGGTTGACAAATCGTTTGGAATTTGGCATTATAGTAAAAGTCTGAATTTCGCGGGTGTAGCTCAGTGGTAGAGCGTCACCTTGCCAAGGTGAATGTCGCGCGTTCGAATCGCGTCACCCGCTTCCAAAATGGCCCTCCTAAAGCTCTAACTTTAGGGGGGCTTTTTAAGAAACTGCATCCTCTTAATTAAAGCCTGATCCGTTCTACGGACTTGTAGCCCTGGAGACGATTTTTCAGCCAAAAGTATGGAGATATATAGCGTTATTGCTTGCTTCATTAAAGAGAGTGTTAATGATCGCCCCTGAAAACCAGGTTTGAGCTAGATTGAAGGGGTAAATATCAAACTGATCTGCGTGAGGGGGGAGCTACCTGAAGGGGATTAAGTGACTGAGCTGAATTACTCGATTAATTGAACCGATTGCGCCTTGCGATTTCTTATCGTCAAGCGTCCCGTCTCAGAACTAGACCAGGTTGAGTTGCTGCTATTCCTGACCCAATTGCTAGATTGTTTGTAAGCTATTCACTTGTACTGCTGCTACCTGTGCAACATCCAAAAGTTCAAAAAATCGATCCAAACAGCGACTATCCCTGCCCTTGCCGTCGCCGGGGTCGTCTCAACCCGATCGTTCTGACAGAAGCCTTTGGTTGCAATCGCTGTCAGCAGATCTTTGTGGTTCAAGACAATGGCTATGTAATTGAGCAGCTATCGACCAACTATCCCTATAAACGGGCTTGGCGTTGGACCGGGCATCAGTGGAACATCGCTCATTCCAGCCTGGGGCGGGGCTACTTCCCCTTGACGTTGTTTATCATCTTCGGGCTGATTTTCCTGCTGTTGCTCACCACATTGCAATCTCCGCTCAGTTCTAGTGTTACCTTTCGGGTGATTGCAGCATTGGTTCTGTCGATGATGCTAGTCTTGATGCTATGGCTAGCTTGTAGACGTTAGTCAATGCAAGGACGGACTTGAACGCTTCACCTATCACGACCACGGCTTATCGGGCTTACCAGGCTTCCCTAGAACTGGCGGCGATGCGGGGAACCGATCGCAGTAGAGCGCTTCATCTGATGGCAGAAGCGTTGACGGAACGCCAGGACGATATTCTAGAGGCCAATACGCTGGATCTAGAAATCAGTCGCGAAATGGCGGTTCCAGACTTAGTGCTGGATTGGCTAAAGCTCACGCCAGAACGACTGCAAGCGGCTGGGCAAATTTTGCAACGACTGGCAGAACTGTCTGATCCGATTCAGCAGGTCTTAAATATTCCTTCCTATCAGGTTGATCATTGCCAGACTTACTGCCAGCTGACGCCT
>DATNOY010000803.1:0-2234 GCA_036703495.1 Coleofasciculaceae cyanobacterium | reverse complement strand
GCGGGCCCGGATTCTAGCCCTCTTGCCTTTTATCAACCAAGAAGGTTAACGCCAGTGGTGTAGGGCACAGGGGATTCTGAAATTGAGTCCAGGTATCGTGCTCTGGATATTGGACAATAACCCTAACCCCCACTTGCATTAGACCTCATGGAGAAGGGAACTTTAGTTGAATTTCGGCTGTCTGGCGACAGTGCCGATAAGTCTCGTCAGCACCGGCTTGCAGTAGTAGATCGCCCTGAAGGTAAAAAGCACTGGATTGCGGTAGATGATCGGGGACAGCCTCATACGCTGCACCCTAGAGAGATTACTTACACCGTTACGGGTGAGACCTATAAACCTGCCGATATTGCTAAATTTTGGCAATCTATCCAACCCTATCTCGATCCCTCTAGCCTAGAGGTTGCTTGGGAGCTTTTGGTAGAAGATGGGGAGTCGGTCGATCCGGCGGCAATGTCGATGCTGCTGTTTTCAGACCGAAGTCCCTCAATGTGCTATGCAGCATATTGTCTTCTGTCAGACGATAAGCTTTACTTCAAACAAAAGGGCGATCGCTATGAGCCTCGCCCCGCTTCGCAAGTTGCGGAACTGAAACATCAGTTGAACCTGGAAGCCCAGCGCCAGCGAGAGTGGCAGGGCTTCTTGACTCGGATGCAGCAGGCACTAACGGAAGGACAGCAGGTAGAATGGCAGAGTAGCGATCGCCCCCGACTGGAATCGCTAGAACGGTTTGCCGTGTTTGGCGAAGAAGCTAGCCATCGCACCCCCGCCCTAGAAACCCTTTCTGCTTTGGGACGACCGGAGACTGCCCCAGCCGCCTTTCAGCTTTTAGTGGATCTCAAGCTCTGGAGTCCCCACGAAAATTTGTTTTTGCGGCGTAGTCAAATTCCTAGTCAGTTCTCTAGTAGGGTTCTCGAAATGACTCACCGCTGCTTAACCTCTCCACCTCCTGATCCAGATGCCGATCGGCGCGACTTAACGCATCTCAAGACCTATACCATTGATGATGAAAGCACGCGTGAAATTGACGATGGTCTGGGTGTCGAGTTTTTGGCAGATGGACGGCAACGGCTATGGATTCATATTGCCGACCCTACTCGGTGGCTGTTACCGGGGGATGAGCTAGATTTAGAGGCTCGTCGCCGTTGTACTACCGTGTATTTGCCTACCGGCATGATTCCCATGTTTCCGCCTGAGTTGGCGACTGGACCCATGAGTTTAATTCAGGGGAAAGTTTGCACGGCGCTAAGTTTTGGGGTGGTGTTGGATGAATTAGGAGAGGTGGAGAGTTACGAAATCTGCCCCAGTCTCGTCAAACCTACCTATCGGTTGACCTATGAAGATGTAGACGAAATTTTGCAGCTGGGGGTTAGGGCGGAACCCGAATTGGAAGCGATCGCCACTTGGGCAAAACGGCGCGAAGCTTGGCGGTTGTCTCAGGGAGCCATTACGATTCGCATGCCCGAATCTTCCATTAAGGTTTACGACGACGAAATCACCATCCAGGTTTTAGAAGATTCTCTCTCCCGAACGCTGGTGGCAGAGATGATGATCTTAGCGGGCGAAGTAGCGGGGCGCTATGGAGAAGCCAACAGTTTGGCGCTGCCGTTTCGGGGGCAATCGCAGCCTGAGCTGCCGTCTGATCAAGAGTTAATGCAGTTGCCAGCGGGGCCGGTGCGTTACTGCGCAATTCGGCGCTGTATGCCTCGTAGTGAAGTAGGCATTACGCCAACCCGCCATGCCAGTCTGGGTCTGAACACCTACACTCAGGTGACTTCACCCATCCGTCGCTATGCCGATCTGCTGGCTCACTTTCAGCTCAAGGCCCATTTGCGCGGTGAGCCGCTGCCTTTTTCGATAGAAACAACGAAAGAGCTTATTCAGGCAGTCAGCAATACTGCCTACGAAGCGACTCTGGTGGAACGGCAAACTAATCGCTACTGGAGCTTGGAATATTTGCGCCGTAACCCCAGCGAAATTTGGCAGGCAATTATGCTGCGCTGGCTACGAGAACATGAAAATCTGGGGCTAGTGCTGCTGGAAGATCTAGGGCTTGAGTTGGCGATGCGCTTTACCCGTCCAATTGAAGTGGGCGATCGCTTGGAAATTAAAGCAGTCTATGTGGATCCACGCCAAGACATTATTCAATTTGCCGAAAGCGATCGCTCGACGGCTCAAGTCGCCGCGACTTAGGCAGGGTTGCATTAACACAGGGTTGTTTTTGTTCGCTATAATGT
>DATNOY010000802.1:0-10452 GCA_036703495.1 Coleofasciculaceae cyanobacterium | reverse complement strand
GTCCAAAGCTAAGTCAAAAGTCGATTGCCCAAAGTATTCAATACAACTTGACCCCTGATTAGGGTTAAGCCTATTGTGATCACATCATTTAATTATCTAAAAAGAAATAAAATGGTTGCATTTATCCTGACCGTGGTGGTAATCGCCATCAGTTTGCTGATCATCTCGAAGCTCCCCTTCCTGGGCATTGAAATTGACAGTACCCAAAAAGCCTTGATTGCCGGACTGATTATTGGAGTCTTGAACGGACTTTTAGGCTTTTTGCTCAATGCCAGACTGCTGAATATGCTCACCCTGGGATTATCCTGGCTGATTCTCAATACTCTGATTTTTGGGATTGCTGCCAAGTTAGTGGAAGGGTTCCGCTTGCGTTACGGAGTTTGGAGCGCAATTTTGGGCGGAATTGCCCTCAGCATTATTAACTCTATTTTGCTGTCGATTATCAGCAAGATTTTTCCCTCTTTAGCTTGATCGAGCCTTTGTCGCAGCATACGAACCAGATTTATCAAATACCTTTGTAGCAACCGGGAGCATCAGCTCCCGTTTTTTGTGGCAATGCGGTGGAGTCTGCTGGGGCGATCGCCACTTCACCTTTGGAATGCGAATGATAAGCAAATACTTATAGATTTTATTTGATAATTCTCTCTAAGATTATCGACAAAACTATATGCTTTGCTACCCAAATAGCGATACACTATTTTCCATGAGAAATTCAATGCTAACCCAGAGATAGATAGACAAAGGTCTATGATTTACCTCTAGATCCAATCTTTGGGAAAAGCATCATTTGTCCCCTTTCGAGGTTTGGTAGGAAGTTTATCTACCCCCAAGCCCCCAATTTAACGCAGTTATTTTCAGCAACATGCTTGCTGTACGGAGGTTTTATGTCCGATTTTTCCAACTTTAATCGTCGCAAGTTT
The DNA here is from genome assembly GCA_036703495.1 of Coleofasciculaceae cyanobacterium. Lineage (GTDB taxonomy): Bacteria > Cyanobacteriota > Cyanobacteriia > Elainellales > Elainellaceae > Drouetiella. Next base: position 9,532 of record DATNOY010000802.1, on the reverse strand, counting down.
TTGGTTACAGCAGGCGCAACAACAAGTGCCATATTGCTCAAAGGCTGTATGGGCAATCCTCCTGGCTCTGTTCCCAATGCTCAAGGCTCAGCCGGTACAAGCGCACCGGCCGTTAATGTAGCAGTGGGTGACGCACCTGAAACGACGACCATTAAGCTAGGCTACACTCCGATTGTGGAGTCTGCACCGCTGATTATTGCCAAAGAAAAAGGCTTCTTTGATAAGCACGGCATGACCGGAGCTGAAGTTGCCAAGCAAGCGAACTGGGGTGCAGCCAGGGATAACGTTGAAATTGGGTCAGCGGGTGGCGGCATTGATGGCGGCCAGTGGCAAATGCCCATGCCTCACTTAATTTCGGAAGGCATTATTACTAAAGGGAATCGCAAAATCCCCATGTATCTGCTGGCGCAGCTGAACACCCAGGGAAATGGGATTGCGATCGCCAAAAAGCATGAGGGCAAAGGTCTTGGGCTAGATGTTAGCGGAGCTGCCGACTATATTCGGAAGCTAAAAGCAGCCGGCACACCTTTCAAAGCTGCCTATACGTTCCCCAAAGCCAATCAGGATTTCTGGATTCGCTACTGGCTGGCCGCAGGCGGCATTGATCCCGATAAAGACATCAACCTGTTGGCTGTCCCTTCGGCTCAAACGGTGGCCAACATGAAGACCGGCACCATGGATGCTTTCAGCACCGGCGACCCCTGGCCCTACCGAATTGTCGGGGATGGCATTGGCTTTGTGGCGGCCCTGACCGCTCAAATTTGGCCCAACCACCCCGAAGAGTACCTGGCGATTCGCGCGGATTGGGTGGACAAAAACCCCAAGGCAACTCAGGCAGTGCTGAAAGCCGTCATGGAAGCGCAGCAATGGTGTGATGATCCGGCCAACCGTGAGGAATTGTCAAAAATTCTGTCCGGGCGCAACTACTTCAATTTGGCTACCAAGATTCTATCTGAACCCTACAAAGGCAAGTATGACTTGGGCGACAGCAAACCCAAAATTGATGACATGAAAGAAGCGACGCTGTATTGGAAAGACGGGCGAGGCAGCGTTTCCTATCCTTACAAGAGCCATGATCTCTGGTTTCTTACCGAGAGCGTTCGCTGGAACTTCTTACCTGAAGAGACGCTGTCCAAGGCAAAAACTATCGTGGATCAAGTCAACCGGGAAGATTTGTGGAAAGAAGCCGCAAAATCGCTGGGAGTCGCTACTGCTGATATTCCCACCAGCACTTCTCGGGGCGTTGAGAAGTTCTTTGATGGCACAGAGTTTGACCCTGAAAACCCAGAGGGCTATTTGAAGAGTCTCAAGATTAAGAGAGCCCAGATCTAGGCGATCGCTAGACGGCAAGGTGCGCAACACAGTGCCTTTAACTAAGGGGTTAGCGCGGGTTGCGTTACGCACCGAGACATAGGGTGCATACAGGATTCCTAATGCCCCTGATCAGATGCTACCAGGCAATTGAGCTTTTGCAAGCAAGACGCTGATTCAGCTGCCTGTTAGCCAATGGATCAGTTGTGCAGACCGGTGTCATGTACCAAAGAGAACTATCAAGGAGAATAAGAATGACCGCCAGTACCAAACTGCCTAGCAGTAGTGCATCCGGCTTTGCAGGTGCGATCGCCAGATTTTGGCAAAAGCAAGCTAAGAACATCGTTCCACCTATTGTGGGGATGTTGGTCTTTTTGCTGATCTGGGAACTGTTTTCCCGCTCAGGATTGACGCAGCTACCGGGGCCCTCCAGTTTGTTTCTTGATGAGCGCACCCGTAACTATTTGCTCTATCCCTTCTATGATCTAGGCGGACTCGATAAAGGATTGTTCTGGCAAACCATGGCCAGTTTGCGACGAGTGGCGATCGGCTATGGTGCAGCAGCCATTGTTGGGATTGGGCTAGGAATTCTTGTCGGTGTTAGTCCTCTGATTTCGAAGGCATTAGATCCCCTCTTTCAGTTCTTGCGCACCGTGCCGCCGCTGGCTTGGGTACCTATCTCACTGGCAGCTTTACAGCAAAACGAACCCGCCGCTCTCTTTGTGATTTTCATTACGGCAATTTGGCCCATCCTGATCAATACGGCTGTGGGCGTGCGTCAGATTCCCCAGGACTACCTCAATGTTCGGCGGGTATTGCAACTCTCAAATCAAAAGTTTTTCTTTAAGATCCTGATTCCTTCTGCCCTGCCATACATTTTTACCGGACTGCGCATTGCGATCGGTCTGGCATGGTTGGCGATTATCGCGGCTGAAATCGTGATGTCGGGTGTGGTAGGCATTGGCTTCTTCATCTGGGATTCTTATCAAAATAACTACGTCAGCCAAATCATTCTGGCGCTGATTTATATCGGTGCGGTGGGTTTGATTTTAGACAAAGCTGCGACCTACCTGCAAAACCTGATTGTTCCGGAAGACCCCAAATAGGCAATGAGTTGGAACCAGTTGTAGGTTGGGTGGTGGTAACGGAATCCAATAAAACTGAAAGCAACGTTGGGTTTCACTCTATTCAACTCAGCCTACAATCCTCAATTGTCAATATTTAGCACTCAAGTTATTCAGCATTCAGGTCATTATTCAGGTAAAGCACTATGTCTGTTTTTGTTGCCGTAGACAATATCGAAAAAGTTTTCTCGCTGTCCAATGGTGGACAATATATTGCCCTCAAAGGCATCGATCTACAAATCAAAAAAGGCGAATTTATCTCCCTTATTGGTCACTCGGGTTGTGGCAAATCAACGTTGCTCAATATGATTGCTGGGCTGGATTTGCCAACCCATGGAGCAGTTACGCTAGAAGGGAATATCGTTACGCGACCCGGGCCCGATCGCATGGTGGTGTTCCAAAACTACTCGCTGTTGCCCTGGCTCACGGTACGTGAAAACATTGCCCTGGCTGTGGATGAGGTGATGAGTGAGTTCAGCAAAGCCGAGCGGCAAGAAATTGTTGAGCAACATATCAAGATGGTGGGGCTACAGCATGCGGCGGATAAGCCCCCAGCTCAGCTATCGGGCGGTATGAAACAGCGGGTGGCGATCGCTCGGGCTTTGGCTATTCGTCCGAAACTGCTGTTGCTAGATGAACCGTTTGGGGCATTGGATGCCCTGACGCGAGGCAACCTGCAAGAACAGCTAATGCGGATTTGCGAAGAGAACCAGGTGACGGCTGTCATGGTGACGCATGATGTAGATGAAGCGGTGCTGCTGTCCGATCGCATCGTCATGCTCACCAATGGCCCTAGCTCCAAAATTGGTGGCATTTTAGAGGTCGATATTCCCCGTCCCCGCAAGCGCATGGAAGTGGTGAATCATCCCAGCTACTACAGCCTGCGCTCGGAAATTATTTACTTCCTCAACCAGCAGAAGCGGATCAAAAAGCTGCAGCTCAAAAAGACAGCGGCGATCGCCCGCCACGGACTCGAAAAAATCAATCTGGAGTTAGGCTTTGTCCCCCTAACAGCCTGTGCACCGCTGGTGGTAGCCAAAGAGAAAGGCTTCTTTGAAAAACATGGATTGGATGATGTTAGCTTGGTGCGGGAAACCAGCTGGCGTGGCATTGTAGACGGGATTGCGGGCAACTATTTAGATGCAGCCCAAATGCCCGCGGGTATGCCCGTCTGGCTTACCGTTGGCGGACATCAGGATCGGCCTTTACCTACCGTCAGTGGACTGACCATGACCCGCAACGGCAATGCTGTCACCTTAGCCAAGCGATTTTATGAGCAGGGAGTATACAACGCCGCTGACTTCAAGCGCATGTTGCTAGAATCGACCGAAAGTCAGCACACGCTGGGCATGGTACATCCGTCTTCGATGCACAACATCCTGTTGCGCTACTGGCTAGCCGCAGGCGGCATTGATCCAGATCAGGATGTGACGCTGAAAACCATTCCCCCAGCTCAGATGGTGGCTGACCTGAAGGCAGGCACGATTGATGGCTACTGCGTCGGCGAACCTTGGAATCTCAGGGCAGCGATCGAGGATATTGGGTTCACCGTAGCCACCGATCTAGAAATTTGGCAGGGTCATCCGGGTAAGGTGCTGGGTGTGCGGGAAGACTGGGCGCTTGCCTACCCCAACACCCACATTGCCTTAGTCAAAGCGCTGATGGAAGCTTGCCGCTACTGCGCCGATCCGGCCAATGGCGAAGAGATTCGGCAGTTGCTTTCCCGTCGGGAATATCTCAGCACTAGCGTTGAGTACATCCAATTAGGGGATCCCAACGCCTACGTCTGCACGTTGGACAAGCCCATGCGCGAGTATGCTCACCACCTGTTCTATGGCGACGGGGTCAATCGTCCTAGCCGCACCGAGCATCTGTGGATGATGACGCAAATGGCGCGCTGGGGCGATATTCCCTTCCCGCGCAACTGGCTAGAAATCCTAGAGCGCGTCTGTCGCGTCAGTGTTTTCAGCACGGCTGCTCGCGAACTGGGCGTGTTGGACATGAAATATCATCGAGGGCCGATTCAGCTGTTTGATGGGGTGACTTTTGATGCCGAAGATCCCATCTCCTACCTCAACCATCTGACGATCAAGCGCGATTTCAGCGTTGCCGAAGTTGTTCTAGATGGTCGTAGAGTAGCAGCCTAAATCTTTCCGGGAGGTCGGGACGGTGTCCGCCGCCTCCATTCATTCCACACACTATCCCTTATTGGTTCCCAAACTCATGCTTAGCAAAGTTGAAACTCGTTCCGAAACCGCTGCTCTACGAGACGACAACACTCCCTTCTTGTCGATCGCCCATGTCTCCAAGGTTTATCCCACTCCCAAAGGCGGATACACCGTTCTGCAAGATGTCAATTTGACCATCAATTCAGGTGAATTTATTTGTATCATTGGTCATTCCGGCTGCGGTAAGTCCACCCTACTAAATATGGTATCGGGCTTTTCTCAACCGACTCAGGGAACGGTGATGCTGCAAGGCAAACCTATTACTAAACCGGGGCCCGATCGCATGGTGGTGTTCCAAAACTACTCGCTCTTGCCCTGGCTGACGGCGTTTGAGAATGTCTACTTAGGCTTAGATTCGGTCTATCCCGAAAAGTCTGAAGCAGAGAAGAAAACGATCGCCCGCGACAACCTGGCACTGGTCGGCTTATCGGATTCTGCCGAGAAAAAACCCACCCAGCTTTCAGGCGGGATGAAACAGCGGGTAGCGATCGCCCGAGCCTTGGCCACACGACCCCAGGTCTTAATTCTGGATGAACCCTTTGGTGCCCTGGATGCGATTACCAAAGAAGAGCTTCAGGAAGAGTTGTTGAAGATTTGGAATGATTATCGCTGTACCGTATTGATGATTACTCACGATATCGATGAGGCGCTATTTTTAGCCGATCGCCTGGTGATGATGACCAACGGGCCAGCCGCCAATATTGGCGAAGTGATGACGATTCCTTTTCCACGCCCACGCGATCGGACTCGGATTATGGAAGATCCAGAATATTACAAGCTGCGGAACCAAGCTTTAGACTTCCTCTACAACCGCTTTGCTCATGACGAGTAATCGGTTGGAATGAACCAGTTGCCTTCCTGCTGAAGCGCTACTCTTGAAGTAGCGCTTTTTTTGGCAAGATTCTTGTTATGGCTGTAGCCACAGGGATTCGGGCAGGGATATTTTCGTGGGTACAAAAATGTCCTCAGCATCATGGCTAGGGCTGTAGAACTAGCGAGTAGAGCGGTCTGCTTTTCCAAGCAGTCTCTTTAAAAGACGACTCGTCGTCGGGTTGGCTATGGCGTTCGCTTGCGACTTGCCTGATCTGGCACTACGATCGCGAAAAAGGAAGTAGCTCCAGGAAAATAGCAAGATGGGCAGGTCAGTGTGAATGGTTTTCGCTTCTCTCAGCAGCCCTCAGAACCGCCAGAAGTGCTTTTGGGCGGACGATATCGGCTCATGGAAAAATTGGGAGGCGGCGGATTTGGTCAAACTTTTCTGGCACAAGATTTACACTTACCAGGCAATCCGCGCTGCGTCATTAAGCGTCTCCAGCCCCAGATTGCTGATGAGACCAGTCTTCAAACCGCCAAACGGTTGTTTGATACTGAGGCAGAAGTCCTGTATCAACTGGGCAATCACGACCAGATTCCTCGTTTGCTCGCTCACTTCGAGCATCAGCAAGAGTTTTATTTAGCACAGGAATTGGTAGTCGGGCAGCCGCTGATTGCCGAGCTGATGGCAGTTCAGCCCTGGACAGAAGCGCAGACGATCGCGCTATTACGAGATCTACTGGGGGTACTCAGCTTTGTGCATCAGCAGAATGTCATCCATCGGGATATCAAACCGGCTAACCTGATTCGTCGCGATCGGGATCGGAAGATCATTCTGATTGATTTTGGAGCAGTCAAACAAGTCAGTACGGTCACCTATGCCAATACAGGGGCAGCGCAGACGATCGCGATCGGGACTCAGGGCTACATGCCCAATGAGCAACTCGCAGGCATTCCTCACTTCAGCAGTGATATCTATGCCGTTGGGATGGTGGCGATTCAGACGCTGACTGGCGTGTCGCCGCTATCCCTTAGTCTTGATCCTCGGACTAGCGAAATCCAATGGCAACATCTGGCTCAGCAGATCCATCCAGAACTGAGAGCTGTTTTGACGAAAATGATTCGCTATGACTTCCGCGAGCGCTATGCTTCAGCAGCGGCAGCACTGGCAGCGATCGAACCCCTTGCTAGTACGGTTGATGAAACGGTGTTTCCCACCCGTCCGGCTGCATCGCCATCGTCCGACTTTGCCACCACTGTGCCTTGGAACCGGAAGGCACTTCCCCCAGAGCCTATCCCCAAATCCATCAGCCAGAACACCACGCGCCCGGCTTTCCGCAAACCGATCGCGGCCGTTCTCACCCAACCTACCGTTTGGCTCCCGGCACTGCCTCAACTACAGCCATGGACATCTCGGAAGTGGATGCTGCCCCTGGTGGGAATTGCGTCCCTCGGCGTTTTGGCGACGGTGATTAAAGCGACTGCACTGCGGGATGTATCGGCCTCGCCGATCGCCCAATCACCCGCCAGCCCAGCTGCACCCAGTCCAGCTTCTCCTAGTCCCGTTTCCCCCAGTCCCGATCCAGTAGCCCAAGCCTCTACCTTGCTAGCCCAAGCCAATCAGCTGCGATCGCAAAGCCAATTTCAGCAGGCCAGCGATCGCTACCAGCAAGCGATCGCCCTCAACCCCAAGTTGCCAGAAGCCCAGTGGGGACGCTGCTATAGCCTGAATGCGCTGGAGAAGTTTGCTGAGGCAGTTACTGCCTGTGATGCCGCTTTGAAACTTAAGCCCAACTATGCAGAAGCCCTCTGGAGCAAAGGCTATGCCTTAGACCGACAGCAACAAGATCAGCTAGCCCTGACGCTATATGAACAGGCAATCGCCCTGAAACCCGATTTTGCCGAAGCCTGGAGCAACAAAGGAACCGCACTGCTGCAACTCAATCGCCCCAGTGAAGCGATCGCAGCCTTTGATCGAGCCACTCAGTTGAAGCCTGACTTTGCCGAAGCCTGGAGTAATCGCGGCGCGGCTCTCTGGAGCTTGCAACAATTTGATCAGGCGATCGCTTCGGTGGATCGAGCGCTACAGGTTCAACCGAATTACAAAGATGCGCTGAGCTTACGTCAACAGATGCGGCAGCGGCTAGGACGCTAAGCAACGTGAGGCGATCGCCCCTCAGCTTTTCGGAGATCCTCCCTGCCATTTCTGGAGCATCCCACAGTATCCTAGAAGTATCGCTGTACTAAACCCCCAACGGTACTCGCGCCTGTGACAACTTCCTCAAAGCCCACCCCGCTCGTTAAAGAACCCGATCGCCTAGAAACCCGCCTGAAGGAAATTCCGCCAGAACCTGGCGTCTATTTCATGCGGGACACCACCGATCAAATTTTGTACATTGGTAAATCCAAGAAGCTGCGCTCACGGGTTCGCTCCTATTTTCGGGACAATCATGCCCAGAACCCCCGCATTGCCCTGATGGTGATGCAGGTCGCTGAGATTGAGTTTATTGTCACCGACACGGAAGCGGAGGCACTGGCCCTAGAAGCCAACCTGATCAAGCAGCACCAGCCTCACTTCAACGTGCTGCTCAAGGACGACAAAAAGTATCCCTATCTTTGCGTCACCTGGAGCGAAGAATATCCGCGGATTTTTATTACTCGCAAACGGCGATCGGGCAATGCCAAAGACCGCTATTACGGGCCCTATGTGGATGTGCATACCCTCAGAAGCACACTGCATCTGGTCAAGCGGCTGTTTCCGCTGAAGCAACGGCCGCAGCCGTTGTTCAAAGATCGTCCTTGCCTCAACTATGATATTGGGCGCTGTCCGGGCGTTTGCCAGAAGCTGATTACGCCGGAAGAGTATCGCAAGATCATCGCCAAAATTGCCATGATTTTCCAGGGACGCACCAAGGAACTGGAAGAGCAGCTGATGAAACAAATGGAGAAAGCTGCCGAAGACCTCAACTTTGAGTATGCGGCTCGGGTGCGCGACCAAATTCGCGGCTTGCAGTCTCTGGGAGCCGAGCAGAAGGTAGCGCTGCCCGATGATACCGTGTCGCGAGATGCGATCGCCCTGATGTCGGATGATCAGCATGCTTGCGTCCAGCTCTTCCAGATTCGGGCAGGGCGGCTAGTAGGACGGTTGGGATTTGTAGCAGATGCTCAGTCGGGTACGCCCGGTGCCATCTTACAGCGGGTGTTGGAAGAACATTACTCTACGGTCGAAGCGGTTGAAATTCCTTCAGAAATTCACACGCAGCACGAACTCCCCGAAGGCGAAATGCTGGCTGAATTTCTCTCGGAGCGGCGAGGGCGCAAGGTGCATGTGTTTGTACCGCAACGCCAGAGCAAAGCCGATTTGATTGAAATGGTGGAGCGGAATGCCGGGTATGAACTAGCCCGCACCCAGCGATTTGCCGATCGCAACAACCAAGCCATGCTCGATTTGGCAGAGATTTTAGATTTACCCGATTTGCCTCACCGGATTGAAGGCTACGACATTTCGCATATCCAGGGATCTGATGCAGTGGCCTCGCAGGTGGTGTTCATTGACGGTCTGCCTGCTAAGCAACATTATCGGCATTACAAAATCAAGGATGTGACGGTGCGATCGGGTCATTCAGACGACTTTGCCAGCATGGCAGAGGTGATCCGGCGGCGGTTCAGGAAGTACGACAAGAGCCAGCTAGAGTCTAAGTCGGGTCAAGATCCAGAGGCATCTGCAACCGTCTTGCGTAAACCTGAAAAAGATTTTCCAGATTTAGTCATGATTGACGGGGGCAAAGGGCAGCTTTCGGCAGTTGTGGAAGTGTTGCGAGACATGAATTTGCTAGACGAGGTCAAGGTCGTCAGTTTGGCGAAGCAGCGGGAAGAGATTTTTCTGCCGGGCGAGTCTGTGCCATTAGTGACCACTGCTGAGCAGCCCGGTGTGCAACTGCTGCGGCGATTGCGAGATGAAGCCCACCGCTTTGCCGTCAGCTTCCACCGGCAGCAGCGTAGCGATCGCATGAAGCGGTCTCGTTTAGAAGAAATTCCGGGATTGGGGCATTACCG
>DATNOY010000801.1:0-5463 GCA_036703495.1 Coleofasciculaceae cyanobacterium | reverse complement strand
GAGCGGGAGCGGGAGATGAGGGAGCGGGGGCAGCCGACGGCTGAGGTTGGGAAGGGGTGGAGCGAGAGCTAGGGACTGGAGACCGGAGGCTGGGCGTGGGCGCGCTGGGAGAGGCTGGGAGTTCAGGGGTAGACTCAACGGCTGGAGGTGCAGGAGAACTGGCAGTCGGAGCGATGCCAATATCATTGGGTAAGCTCTGACTGGGAGGCGCACTGGAATCTGCACTGGGAGCCGCACTGGAATCTGGCTGGCTGGCTGGCGGTGGTGAAGCGGGTTGGGCGGGAGGCAGTTGAGTTGGGGCAACTGCTGCGATCGCGGTTGTTCCGCTAGTCTTGGGTGATTTGGGATTGGGAAGCTCTACAAAATCGATCGGATCAATGTCTAGCGTTTTTTCTGGAGCAGACATTCGACCCATCAATGGCAAAACAATCAGGGCTGCTAAGGCATGAACTGCCAGTGAGCCGCCAACAAGCGCCAGCCATAGCCAGGAAGGCTCTGTACGGCGTACTGGGCGCAGGGGCGTTACGTCTGGTTTTTGGGTCAGATGTACCATGCTTGAGGATGACTAATCATCACCCGGCTATGTATGTCACGACGGTTAGGCTGCCGATGTCCCTGATGCACTCAAACCCTTTCTGCCTGATCATAGCGATCGCTTGCCCAGAAGTACAAAGTTTTGATGAAGCAACTGCGGAAAGTATCCTAGCCAGCAATATTTTTTTGAAAATTTGTCGGTTTTAGGTTGTCCTCTGCCAGGGTAGTCCATCGCTATCTACCCCCGCTATCTACCCCCTAACAGACGCCAAAGCAGGACAAATTTCTCCCAACCTCTGGCTAGGAGAAAGCATCATCTAGATTTTTTGTAGGCTCTAGCTAGGAGTAGCGCTACTCTCGGTCGCTTCGACGGCTGCTTCCAGGGTTTGTGAAAAGAACCGCTGGGTGATCCAGTGCGTCACAATGTGCGACAGCAAGCCCATAGGGCCGGCAAACAGGCAAATAATCAGAGAATGTCTCGTCCAAATGCCGGTTCGCTGTCCTTCCCAGTAAATCCAGCGACCCACAAATAAATCCATCACTAGAAAATGCACCCATCCGGCAGCGGCAATTTTCTCATTGGCAAACAAACGGGCAATATCGGCTAAAGATGGATTAGCAAACGACTCAGCAGATTCTGGGTCTAGGCTATTGGCAAACAGGTACACATAAATGCCTGCCAATGCCACAAACGGCAAAAAGGATTGCATCACCTTACGGGTAAGGCTCCAGTTGGGCAAACCAATCATCAGCAGCCAGAAAGGCAGGACGAAGAGATTGGCAATATCAAACAAGGTGGCGGGAGGCATGGGGAAGCGGGTGAAGAAATGAAGGGCAGAGAGTCTAGGGAGGTCAGCTTGCTGGCTCAGAACCGGGCAGCGTGCTTACAACAGTTCTTGCAACAGTAGATTTAGCTGGGCGAAGCCGCTGAAACGGCTGTTTGAGATGCAGCCAGGTCAGCGATGTTGGTATTTTCGTAGATATCGAAGGGCTGGTGAATCCAGGGATTATCGGGCAAGTAGTCCACATAATAGTCAGGTGCAATGATGGAACAACTCTTGTACCACAGCACCCCTGTGCGAACTTCCTCAATATAGAAGCCATAGTAGCGATCGAGCCAGGTCAGCGTTTTTTGCAGGCTAACTCCCGAATCAACCAAGTCATCAACCAGCAAAATATGGCTTCCCAGACTAGGCGTCGTCATTGTTAGATCGCGAGAAAATACGATATTACCGCGCGTTTTGCCCCCTGAGCCGCGATAAGAAGCCGTTGCCAAAATCGCTAAGGGTTGATCAAAAATGCGGGAGAGAATATCTCCAACGCGCAAGCCACCCCTAGCCAGGCAAATAATTTGGTTAAATTCCCACTGGGATTCGTAGATTTTGACGGCCAACTGTTCAATTTTTTGATGATAATCCGTCCAGGAAACATGTAAGTCTGCCATAGCTAGCTGGTTCTGGTTGCAGAGGGTGAGATGAAGAGCATCATACAAGGGGTTAGGGGGTGGGGAAAAGGAAAAACCATCCGAAAACCGGCATCTGAGGGGCCGCCTGCTATGATATAAAACTACAGTATCCTCATCAGCAAACAGGGGATTCGGAGCGCATTCTTTTAGACTCTGTTTTGGACAGGCTAGCATTCACCTACAAATGGATCTAAAGTCAGTAATGCCTGGAGTTAAATTCAAAAGAGGCCATTTGTTGTGGGCATCATTGTTGAACATGTATCCAAGCGGTTTAATGATTTCCAGGCGGTCGATCAAGTCAACTTGGAGATCAAGACAGGATCATTGGTGGCACTATTGGGCCCATCTGGTTCGGGAAAATCTACCCTGCTGAGGCTGATTGCCGGGTTGGAGCTGCCGGATTCGGGCCGGATTCTGCTGACGGGTCGGGACGCCACCTTTGAGACGGTGCAGGAGCGCAGCATTGGGTTTGTGTTTCAGCACTATGCGCTGTTTAAACACATGACCGTGCGGAAAAACATTGCTTTTGGGCTAGAGATTAACAAAGCGCCTAAGGCAAAAATCAAAGCACGGGTAGAAGAATTGCTGGATCTGGTGCAATTGGCAGGGTTGGGCGATCGCTATCCTTCCCAACTGTCGGGTGGGCAGCGTCAGCGCGTGGCTCTGGCAAGAGCCTTGGCCGTAGAGCCGAAAGTGCTGTTGCTGGATGAGCCATTTGGAGCCTTGGATGCCAAAGTGCGGAAAGATTTGCGCGTCTGGCTACGGCGGCTGCATGATGAAGTGCATGTGACGACGGTATTTGTCACCCATGACCAGGAAGAGGCCATGGAAGTCTCCGATGAGATCGTCGTGATGAATCAAGGCAAAGTGGAGCAGGTGGGCACTCCTGCCGAAATTTATGACCATCCTGCCAGTGCCTTTGTCATGAGCTTTATTGGGCCGGTCAATGTTTTGCCCAGTAGTTCCAAGATCTTTTCGGGAAATGGCTTTGAGTCGCCTCATCCTGAGGTGTTTGTACGCCCGCAAGATGTAGTAATTGAAACTGAGCCAGATGGTTCAACGGTGCCAGCCTTAGTCAACCGGATTATCCATCTGGGTTGGGAAGTTCAGGCTGAGCTGGCCCTGGATGACGGACAGGTGGTAACGGCACACCTGACCCGCGATCGCTACGATCAGCTGAAAATTCAACCGCAGCAGCGGGTTTATGTTCGTCCCAAAGAGGCGAAGGCATTTCCCCTGTTTTACTCAATCTAGACTTAATTTGCAGCTTAGACTTAATTTGCAGCAATTCTCAATGGCGTCAGCCACAGTGATTTTTTAGAAGCCGCGCTCAGCGCGGCTTCTAAAAAATTGCCCACCCTTAATCCAGCACAAAGCGCTATAGATTCAATGAGAGAATCAGCCGTAATCGGCCAGTAAAGGTCGAGTTTGGGGGATGCAATTGAGTTATTGTGCCTAGCAGGGTATAAAATTTTGACTGCCTATCAGCAATTACTGCCCAATAGCGATTGCTGATGGGCAGATTCCGGTTAATCGCTAGGTGTCTTATATGAACAGGTTGTTTGCTGGGGATAGACGGATAGTCAGGGGGCGATCGCTGCAATTGCTCCTGCGCTGCGTAAGCTTATTTAGCCTATGTTTGGTGCTGGCAGTGAGTTGTGGTGCGCCTAAAACGACAACCGCTCCGGGAACGGGGAATGCTGCCGCCAACAATGGGCGCGTTACAATGGGCACCACTCTCAAAGCCGAAACCGTAGATCCAGCAGATGCCTACGAACTCTTTCCAGGGGTTTTGCTCTCTAACCTGGGCGATCGTCTCTATACGTACAAGCCCGGCACAACCGAGCTAGAGCCGCAGTTGGCGACTGCCCTGCCCAGCATCAGTGCTGATGGCTTAACCTACAAGATTCCGCTGCGGACGGGCGTCACGTTCCATGATGGTTCTCCGTTCACCGCCGAAGCGATGGCGTTCTCCATCCAGCGATTTATGAAAAATGGCGGGCGTCCTGCTTTCTTGCTATCCGACAAGGTGGCGACCGTAGCGGCTAGCGGTAACTCCGAGCTAACCATCACCTTGAAGCAGCCCTTTGCGGCTTTTCCAGCTCTGCTGGCTTTCTCAGGGGTGACTCCCGTGCAGCCCAAGGCCTATGAAATTGGAGCTGGCAAATTTAAACCTAAAGAATTTATTGGTACAGGGCCGTACAAGCTGGCCAAATTCGGCACAGATTCTATCCGCCTTGACGCCTATGAAGGCTACTGGGGTGAAAAACCTGCCAATAAAGGAATTGATATTCAGTTAGTTACCAGTCCTGCCAACTTATTCAATGCCTTTCGGACGGGCGGGTTAGATGTCGCTTACCAAACGCTTGACCCTGACCAGATCCGCACGCTGGAGCAAGGTGCGAAACAAAATGGTTGGCAGGTCATCCAAGCAGGTACCAACACGGTTAACTATCTGGTGCTGAATGCCAAGAGCGAGCCGCTGAATAATGTGAAAGTCCGGCAGGCGATCGCGGCCTTAATCGATCGCAATTTGCTAAATCAGCGGGTTTTTCAAGGACAGGCTGAGCCGCTCTACAGCTTGATCCCGACTACTTTCCCTATCTACAAACCTATCTTTAAAGACCAATATGGCGACGGCAACTACGACAAAGCCAAGCAGCTGTTGACAGAAGCCGGATTTTCTCAGTCCAAGCCGTTGACTTTGGAATTATGGTACTCCTCCAGCTCTACCACAAGGGGACTGGTGGCCAGTACCTTGAAGTCTGCCATTGAAGAAAAGCTGCCCGGACTGGTGTCTGTCTCGCTGAACAGCGTTGAAACAGGCACCCTGTTCGACAACCTGGACAAAGGCACCTACCCTGCCGTCATCCTCGACTGGTATCCCGATTATTACGATGCTGAAACCTTTATTGATCCGTTCCTCAGCTGCGATAAAGGCTCAGTGGAGAAGGGCTGTGAAGCAGGGCAGAGTCAGTCGGGTGGCTCATTCTACTACAGCGATCGCGCCAACGCCTTGCTCAAAAAACAGCGCAGTGAGCAAAATCCTAAAGCCCGTGATGCAGATTTTATCCAGCTGCAAGATTTGCTAGGCGAAGACGTTCCCTACATTCCTTTATGGCAAAACAAAGACTATGTTTTTGCCCAAAGCCGCGTTCAAAACGTTGCCATTCAACCCAGCCAGCAGTTTCTCTTCTCGCAAATCAAAAAGTAACTTAGTAAAGCCCGAAGAGTAAGGTTTCCCCAGTCGCGTTCTAAAAACTGAGAACGGCATAAAAGCCCATCTCCAATTCCCGATTCCCCTTTCCCCACCCTCCATGTCCCGTTCTTCTGCACTACGCTACTACGTTTTCTCTCGCCTGCTGCTGGCTCCCCTGATGATCTGGACGATCACAACGCTGATCTTCCTGCTGATGCGAGCCACGCCGGGCGACCCGATCGATGTGCTGTTGGGGCCACGCGCC
>DATNOY010000800.1:0-3224 GCA_036703495.1 Coleofasciculaceae cyanobacterium | reverse complement strand
ACCCAGCACTGCCACAGTCTTACCGCGTAGTGCTTCAAAATCGATGGCATCAGCGGTATGGGCGTACAGCGTGCGAGGTCAATCAGCCAGTACGGGAGGGATGTAAGGACCACCCGTGCCAGCCACACCATTGGCAAAGATAATTTTGCGCGTCGTCTCCACTTGGAGCATCCCATTGACCTCAAGATGTAGACGGAAGAAGCCTGCAACTGGCTCAATTCGCACCAACTTTGTCTGGTAACGAACCGGAATCCCGAGGAACTGCCGATACCAACTGAGGTACTCAGCCCAATCCACTCGCTCAATGCGATCGATCTCCGCGTAGGCTGCCGCACCGTGCCGCGCTTCATACCAGGCTTGAAAGGACAGTTCTGGGATGCCCAGTTCTGGCCCAGGCAGATGTTTCGGTGTGCGGAGCGTTCTCATCCGCGCTCGCGTTAGCCATACGCCTGCATGAGCCTCATCCTCTGCTGCATCGATCTCCGTCACGCGACCGATCCCAGCACGTCGGAGCGCAAATCCAAAGGTGCTACCGCTGCCGCTGCCACCGATGATCGTGACATTGTGATCGATACCAGGGCGATCGGGCACCCAGTTTTCAGGATCGGCACCGAGCAGGCGCAGTGCCTCGCGGGCAGCAAAGTCAAAATCGGTCGTTGTTGTCATGTCGGTTTCCTCGGATCTCGTCGCGATGAATAGAAAAAATGGCGCTGACTTAGAACGTTTTTTCAAATGAGTCAGCTACCGTCTTGTGTCCTTGAGCGTGTAGCGAAGTGTTTCGACGGGATGAACTAACTGTTGCTATGATCTGGATAATTGGGAGCAACGAAATAGAAGCGATTGGCTAAGTCAGCGATCAAATTGCGAAACATATGAGAGAAAATTGAAAAGCCATGTAGTAGCAAAATTCTAGGATGAGCATGAGAACCTGATTCACGGTAAAAGATATTTGAACCATTGATCCAAACGGTGTGATAGGTAATCATGAAGTCACTCCTTACCATTTAATAAAGATGAAATGGTGATGTCTTCAGACGGATTAATCTATCTCTTAAATTTAGGAGAGTTCTTTAGCTCTGTCGTCCATTCAGAGTCTATTGTTTAAGTAACAAAACGGTTTAATGCTTGGGTGATCTAGAGGTATAGGTTTCGCTCAACCTTAAGTTTGAGATTTCGCTCAACCTTAGAGAACGTTTAAAGTCGGTCAGCCAATAAAAAAGCTCTCTGGTATAAGCTGAAGCGGTTGTTGACAGTCAAACCCCTCTTCTTGTCCCACCGTCAATTTACACGTTGGGATGGTCTGCGACTTATGTCGTTCTCCTACAGGCAATGCGGCATCGGGAATTACCTGAGCCGCGATCGGTTGGGCACAAAACAATGCCCCTAAGCTACCAACCCTCAAAACTATGCTTTCAAATACGATCGGTTCATCTTGCTACCCTCATGCTATTTGCGATCGACCGGGAAGAACCGCCCTTGGTGCGATCCAATTAAGCTAAGATACAAGGATCGACTGCATCAAATAAGATCAGTAAGTTAGTATTAATTTGTCAATTTGTAGTTGCACCCTGGTTCCGACTTGCCTATCAACTACTGTGAACTTTTTTAAGGGTTTCAATCACTGTTTTTTGGTTCATCCTAAGAACCCGTGCCGTATCCCATGCTTATCTAAGCAATCAACTTCCACTTGTCGTCCACTCAAAGTTGATATTTAGTTACCACCTTTAGTTGGAAGCAAGCTTCCATTGCAGGATGGATGGATTCATCAATCGCTCTGTTGGGTAGAAGTGTAAACCCTGAGTGGACGACAGGTGAGAGTTAATTGCCTATATTGAACTTATGCAAAAATAGTCATCTTTTCGATGAGATTTGGTCTATTGATTGTCGATAGGAGCAGTAACTCCGCGATTGCTGGAGAGTTGTATATCAGCACGGATATAGTGAAGACTCATGTTCAACGCCAAAAGCCTTGAAAACCCTAGGGTGGGCAGCGTCCACTTTCCTTATTTCAGTGCCATTGGACTCATGTTCGTAATATCCTGAAAAAACTTTGATTCTATCTTGCTTGTTCCTTGACCCAGAATCAGCGCAGGTAGGTCTGACTGAAACCAGCGCACGGCAACAAGAGTATGACATTGGTAAGCAAAGCTAGATGCGCCCAGTTCATCGGCAGAAAGGAATGCCCCTAGAAAGCAGTGTTGCCAGAAAACTTAAGCATGAGAAAATCACGTCTAAAATTTACCCTCCTGAGAGCCAAGCACCTGGATGTGCCCGCTTCCTTTTTTGGCATAATTCTGGGTTTGGTCGGGCTGGGAAACTGCTGGCGAGTGGCGAGTAAGATCTGGCACTTGCCTGCCTGGATTGGCGAAGCAATTATGTTACTTGCAGCTGTGGTATGGCTCGTGTTGTTACTGCTTTATGCCAGCAAGTGGCTGTGGGCACGAGCGGAAGCACAGGCAGAATTCAAGCACCCCATTCTGTGTTGTTTTGTCGGGTTAGTGCCTGTGTCTACGTTGCTGGTGTCGTTGGCGATCGCACCTTATAGCCATACACTCGCGGTTGCGCTCTTCATGGTTGGCGCGATCGGTCAGTTAAGCTTTAGCATCTATCGTTCCGGGCAGTTCTGGATGGGCGGACGTCAGCCAGAAACAACCACACCTGTGCTTTATCTGACGACTGTTGCAGGTGGGTTTGTCGGTACGATCGCTGCCAGTACTTTCGGTTATCGGGAGTGGGGTGCGTTGTTTTGTGGGAGCGGACTGTTTTCATGGTTCGCATTGGAGTCCATTATCATGCAGCGCTTGTATCTACTGGAAGCATTGCCCAAACCTTTGCGTCCAACGCTGGGCATTCAACTGGCACCCCCTACTGTCGGCTGTGTTGCCTACTTAAGCCTCACTAGCGGTCAGCCCGACCTCTTTGCTCAAATGCTCTTCGGCTACGGACTGATGCAGGCGTTAATCCTACTGCGGTTGCTACCGTGGTTATGCCAACATCCTTTTTCAGCATCCTATTGGGCATTTACGCTTGGCGTTGCTGGTTTGGCGTTGGCACCCTTACGCTTTATTGAACGCGGCATGACTGGAGCAATAGAAGGGTTGGCAGTGCTGTTATTTGTTGGGGCAAACATCGTGATTGGCAGCATTGCTTTAGGAACATTACGGCTCTTGCTGCGGGGCAAACTCTTGCCGCCGTCAGCGCAAGTTACCTGAATCCAATTCATT
>DATNOY010000799.1:0-3418 GCA_036703495.1 Coleofasciculaceae cyanobacterium | reverse complement strand
GGGTGCACGAAAAATTGAAGAGTCAGATCCACTCGGCAGCACTGAAACTGGGATACGAGCCATATGTGAGCAATACGGTAGGGGCTGTGAGCTATAAGGTAGCAGCACCCGGGAAGGCGGCCGTCGTTCTGTATCATATCTGGTACGGAAGTTAATCAAGCCTAATACAGCAATTTTCAACGGAGTCAAGTCTAGATTATTGTTTAAAGGCCTCACGGAGCGAGGCTTTTAAACAATAATCTGGACTTAGCCGAGCGCACACCGCTCTAAACAACATGGAAACGGCAAGCGAATGCAACGCTGATTGTCAATTTGCGCATTACTGCTGCGCCGAGGGGGGATCGCTGCTGCCGAAATGGGAAGCCTAAATTTGGAGGCTCTTTTGGGTTCTCCCGCTATCGCCATTGAGGATAATCCGGATCTATGTCACAGGCATTCCCACAGCGCCAAAACTTGCAGTGCCAAAACTTACAAGAACAGGTCAATCACCTCCTGCAACTGCATCAGCAGGAGCCGCTGCTGCGATCGCAAGATACCAGCGCCATTGAAAATTCCTTGCGGAAGGCGATCGCTCCCACGTTTGAAATTGTCTTTGCCGGAGCCTTTAGCGCTGGCAAGTCGATGCTGATCAACGCTTTGCTAGAGCGAGAGTTGCTGTATAGCGCTGAAGGGCACGCCACTGGAACGGAGTGTCAGATTGCCTATGCCGATTTAGATCAAGAACGGGTGGTGTTGACCTTCCTAAGCGAAGCCGAAATTCGGGAGCAGGCAATGCTGCTCTGTCAACGACTAGAACTGTCTGTGCGAGATAATATCAACCGTCCAGAAGTGATCGATCTATTGGGTCAGGCGTGTCAAGCAATTATTGAACAAGAAGGCGGCGAGAGCAAATCCGATCGCGCCAAACAAGCCAGTGCCCTCAGCTTTCTGCTGGATGGCTTTGTTGCCAACCGGGAGCATATCCACACGGTAAACAACAACACCTTTTCGATGGAACGGTTTAACTTCCGCAACCTGCAGGAAGCTGCCAGCTATGCCCGACGGGGTGCCAATAGTGCTGTACTGAAGCGGGTGGAATATTACTGCCATCATGATTTGCTGCGCGATGGCAACATCCTTGTAGACACGCCCGGAATTGATGCGCCTGTCAAAAAAGATGCAGAGCTAACCTACACCAAAATCGAACATCCTGATACCTCGGCCGTAGTTTGTGTGCTCAAGCCTGCCTCGGCCGGCGACATGACGACGGAAGAAACAGAGCTCCTAGAGAAAACGCGATCGAATCCTGGCATTCGCGATCGCGTTTTCTATGTTTTCAACCGTGTGGATGAAACCTGGTATAACACCCAATTGCGCCAGCGCTTGGAACGCTTGATCCAGGAGCAATTTCGCGATTCTAGCCGGGTGTATAAAACGAGCGGTTTGCTAGGCTTTTTTGGCAGTCAGATTAAGGGCACCGATCGCGCCAATCGGTTTGGGCTGGATAGCCTGTTTGCACCTAACCTCAAAAGTGGCGAAGTCCCAGAAGAAACACCGCAATTTGTTAGCGAATTTAACCGCTACTGTGCCAACTCCGGTAAATTGCCCGCCGATCGCTTCCGGATTGATGTGAAAAGCTATGAGTCGCCTAATGAAAACTATGTGCGCATCCTGGGCGAGGAAGGGATGCCGCTGATTGAGCAACTAATTAAAGATAGCGGCATCGAAGAGTTTCGTACCGCCATCACCCGCTATTTGATTGAAGAAAAGCGGCCGCTGTTGCTGGCAAACTTGGCAGACGACCTGCAGCCCCTGTGCATTAGCCTGAAAAAATCCTACAGAGAAGCTTGGCAGCACTTGAGCAGCCAGCCGCAAGATATCACTGCGATCAAGGAGCACGAGCTCCGCCAGCTTAGCAAAGAGCTGAAGCAGGTGGGCGATCGCTTTCGCCAGGATATTGAACAGACCGTCAACGATGCTGTGGCCAGCGACAGCAACAGCGCCCTGGAAAACAGTTTCAGGAAGCTGAAAGCCCGTATGGTAAGCCGCCTAGACGAACTGCTGAATACTTTCTCGGTTGGCGAAGTCCACAAACGGGCCCAAGCCAGCCACAAGCGTCACTCGGTTGTACCATTGCTCGGCATTCTGGCAGAAGCATTCTATTACCTGGCAGATGGACTAGAGGAAGTGCTGGTCGATGCCTCTCAAGAAGTGATTACCTGTTTTTTCCAAAGTTTAGTCGATCGGGTTCGGCAGCAAGACTACTACCGCAACCTCTATCATCTGCTGGGTAACGATGGTGGTATTGAAGCCAGCCTCACCCACCTTCAGCAAAAAGTTGCTGATGCGCTGGTCAACGAAGCCCGCACAGAATGCGATCGCTATGTGCGCGAACGTCCCGAATTTTATACCGAAGGCAGTTCCTCTATGTGGCAACTTCGCCAAACGATGCAACAAGCCTGCCGGGGCTATGACTACCAAAACATGGTGGAAGCAGAACCCGCCATTCGCCAGCTTTTGAAACTAGACTTTGAGCAGAAGGTCAAAGAAACGGTAATGCGAACTTTCCGCCAAACCATTAACCAAACCCTCAATGTCCACCTGCTGCAAACTGCTACCGACCAAGCCGATGTAATTTTGCAACAGTATGATCAAGCTCGCGCTTATTTGGCCCAAATCTTGGACAAAGAGGCGGAGGAAAAAATTCGTAGTAACCAGCGCAAACAAGCCGAAATCGAGCAGAAAATTGCTATCTATAACCAGGCAATTTCGGGTATTAATGCCTGCCTGGAAATGATGCAACTCGATCGCAAAAAACTACCCGCAATCAGCGAGGGGGATTTGGCGATCGCGCCACCCGAGGCAGCAGCCAATTCGGATGTAGAAGTGATTGCATCTCAGATTGATGCGATCGAACTTGTGGAAGCGTAAGCTGAATGGATCTCGATCGGTTCTGGAAATCAAAGAGAAGCGATCGAGATGCAATTTTATGGTACAGCGATGACAAACTATGACCAAAACGCCGCGCATTCGGATTCCTCCAGAAGTACGCAACTATTTGACACTCCCCGGTCTGAAGAGACGGGGATTCTTAAACAGCCCAAATCCGGACTTTTAACGGCGCTGTCAATTCGCCTCTACCAACTCCGCTCAAATCTAGTTCAAGCATCGTCGCTACTTTTCTCAGCACGTTAGCCGCCCCATTGCAGTCAGCATTGACATACCAGTTCAATGCAGTTCTGAACAGACCTCGCTTGACTCGTCTTCCTGACGACTTCCAGCCTTCGGGTTTTTCACCGTGCTTGGGCAGAGAATCGCCATCTAGAAAACTTGCCGCTGAGGTATTGGCTTCCTCATGCTCAATAAACTCAATGCCGTATTGCTCACAAAGCTGAGCGATGCGGCTTTTCAGTTTAGCTGTCGGGATCTGGACAAACTT
>DATNOY010000798.1:0-6981 GCA_036703495.1 Coleofasciculaceae cyanobacterium | reverse complement strand
CAAAGCTACCGCCAGCATAGTTGCGTTCATCACCCAAAATCCGATCTAACTCTAGCGGATGCCCCACGCTCTCGTGGATTTGCAGCATCATTTGGTCGGGTGCTAGAACCAGGGTTGTGCTAGTTGTGGGACATTCTGCTGCTGTCAGCAACTCTACCGCCTGCTCGCCAATTTGTTGCGCTTTTTGCCACAGGTTTGGCTCTGGAAACAGCTCCCAGCCTCCCTGGTAGCAATGAGCTAGATGTCCGTTGTTGCTGCGCTGCTGCACGATCGCCCCATCTTGAGCTGTAACGCCATAATGCGTTTCCAGCAGCAGAAATTTCTGATATACCTCAGAGCCGTTGCTGCTGACAAACCAGGACTCGGTTTCGTTAGTAATCGCTGTTGCGTTCGTCTGAACAATTTTGTCGGATACTTTCAGCGTTTGGCAAAGCCGGATTAACAAATCATTGATTTCGCCTGGGGAAAGTGCATCTAAGGATTTAATGAAGGGCGAACGATATTCACCCACTACCTTAGGACGAACGGCAGGACTCAAGGGATAAATGGCCCATTCGCTAGCCGCTACGGCCTGTTGGTAGGCCGTAGCGGCCGCAGCTCGGATACCTTCAGGCTGGAGGGTATTGGTAGCTCCATAGCCAATCTGACCTTTCACCAAAACTTCAACCATGATGCCCTGATTCAGGGATTTACCATTTGTTTGCGGTTTACCATCCCGAGCGCTGCGGTATCCCATTGTTTCTTTGACAGCCCGTAACCCAATCCAGTCGGCAGGAATATCTTCTAAAGTGACGATCGCTTTCGATAAATCAGGAATCATTGGATTTTAGTATTTGGCTTACGGTAGAGCAGACATTGAGGGGAGTAAAAACCAAGGGGCAAGGTTCCAGACTCACTGCGACAAATTACCTTAGGCCCCTTTCTCTAGATAACGCTAACAGAAGTCGTTACCTCTTCATTTTACTGAGGGAATGGATTAAGTTCGTCAAACACGTCACCGAGTGGGCATGCGGTGAGTGGCTTTGACTGATTTAACTACCTACTTTGCGTTCGAGTTGACTTCATAGTATTTGTTCCCAATGGTATTTATTCCCAATGGGCGCACTGAACAAATTGGATTTGACGAGGAGTTTTTGCCATCAAGTGCCCAGATGTCCAGGAATACAGCAAGACCAGATCCATAAATTGAAAGATTGCAAAATATTAAGGAAGAACTATCATAGTATTTACAAAACTAAATATTGTTCACATTTTCTGCGATCTCTCCTCCTAGCCACTCCTCCAAAAATCCGGTATGAAAACTCTAGAGTATCGATACGCTTTACAGCGCAGCGCCACGCTCTTAGCAGTAGCTGCTTTCTCCCTCGTTCTTCTGGCAGGTTTGACTGGCATTCTGCTTTCCTTCTACTACGAACCGACCGCAGGTGGAGCGTTTGAGTCCTTGCGTCGGATTACTGAGGTGATTCCCAGTGGGGGTCTCATCCGCAGCTTGCACGATCTCTCAGGCAATGGCTTGATCGTAGTGGCGTTGCTACAAATTGTCGTCTTGTTCTTGGGTCGGCAATTTCGCCCTTCCTGGCTGGCTGCTTGGATTAGCGGAATTTTCTATACCTTAGTGGCGATCGGCTTGAGCTGGACGGCCATTATTTTAGATTGGGATCAGATAGGCTACTGGCGCTTCAAGGTAGAGCTGAAAACGATTGAATCTATCCCCGTGATTGGGGCGCAGTTGCGCGACATTTTGACGGGGGGGAACGGCATTAATTCGACCACGGTGGAGCACCTGTACAGCATACACAGCTATGTCTTGCCCGGGATTGCAGTTGCTCTGGGAGCTTTTCATCTGGGGGCATTAGTTTATCAAGAGCAAGAGCGGCGTCAAGTCAGACGTCGGTTAGATACGATGACCGGATCAGGCGGGTCGCTAGTGGCGGCTGAAACGCCTGTGGAAGTCCAATAAATCCAATTCGTTTCAAAGCTCCAATTCGCTCCAAAGCTCCAATTTGCTTTAAACAAATGTTGACAAAAGGTTGTAAGGGGTTTGGCAATGCCAAGCCCCTTTTTCCATAGGAGGGTTGCCATAGGAGAGTTGCCATAGGAGAGTTGCCATAGGACAGTTACCATACCCTCAACTTCTGGCAACCCAGTACCCAGCACCGAACTTGGGAAGACTAAACTAAACTCATTCTTCACCGTGCGTGTGTCTATGGTTTCCCAACCCGATTGCCCTGTCATGCTGCGGCTTTCTGTAGAGCAATTGACGCGCCCGGAATTGCTGACCGGATTAGAGTCATGGCGGCATCTGGCGCTCCTGTCTGATGCACAAGTGATGCAGTTCTGTCAGGAATACCTCACCTGCCCATTACCCCTGGCGATCGCCGCATCCGCCGCATCCGCAAGGGTAGCAGCGACAAGCGTGGACGCATCTGCCGTTCTAGTAGGGGCGATCGCCGCCGAACGCTCAGATTTTGCCCCCGATGCGCCACTCCCTGCACCCCCCCATCCTCTGACTCAATCCCTGCGCTCTTTCATGGCAGAAGTCAGCATTATCTGGCTGCTATTCCTGGGCGTTTTTATGGTGGTGGTCTCCTCGGGCGTTTTAGCCGCAACCCAATGGCAGAATTTCTCGGTGATCGGGCAATACGGCATTTTGTTTGCCTACACGATCGCTTTTGCAGTGGCTAGCCTGTGGACAAGGCAGAAGTCCAATTTGCGCTTGACCTCCCGCATGTTGCAGCTCGCCACTCTGCTGCTCATCCCTGTCAATTTCTGGATGATGGATGGGTTGAAGGTTGGCGCTAGTGTGAGCGGACTGGGATTAAGTGCGATCGCTTCCCTCTCCCTCACCGCTATCCTGGTCAGGCTGCTGCGTCCCCAGAACGGCTGGACTGAGCCAGATCGCCTGATGCTTGTGAATAGCATAGGTCTCAGCTGGCTGCACTGGGGCTGGGGCTGGGCCGGTATACCGCTGATCGCCACCTATGGGGGTACGGTGGGGACAGCCCTCTTGCTTGGGATGCAGCAAAACAGGCGAGAACTCAAAGTTTCCCAGTCGGAAGCGCTTCCTCCCGACTCATCCTTCCTGCCAGACTGGGTGATCCTTTTGGCGGCACTGCTGCTGATTGGTCGAGCTGTCTTGGCGGCACAAGTGCCGATAACGCAGTTGGGATTGGCGATCGGGCTATGCGGTTGGGTGTTGAGTCGGTTGCATCGGCGAACGCAAACCGGATGGCGATGGGCTGGCATGGGCTTGCTGCTGCTCGGCTGGTGGGCTGCCCTGCCAGCGGATCCTCCCTGGCAAGCGATCGCCATCAGTGGGTTGGGCTTGTGGTTCTTCATCGAGCGACTGCGCATCCGATCCAGTTGGCCAACTCTAGTTGCCAGCTTCCTGGTGGGGTTGGAAATCTATGGGTTGCTATGGCGCACAGTGCCGTCCAGCTTCCGAGCGCAGGCGATGGCATGGGCAGTGCAAATTGCAGGCGATCGCGGTATGCCAACTGTCCTGCTGGGCGTAGGACTCTTTCCCTACCTGCTATTGGCGCTGGGTGTGGCAGCGGCTTTGCGGCAGAGAGCGACTGCCCCTGAATCAGCGGTCGCTTTATCTAGCTGGGCCAGGCAGCTGGAAGTCTTGGCACTGATTTTGGGCATTGGCTTAACCCTACTGAGTTGGGACAATTTGTGGGTGCGATCGCTCAACCTCACCCTTTCGGCCCTGACGTTGCTGTTCGTCTTTCGCAAACGCCGATCGCCGCTGCCGTTGCTCTATCTGACCCACATGACCGCTGGGGTGGCCCTGCTGTCTTGGGTGGAGCTAGTATTTCCCGAATTAAGCGATTTAGCCAAAGCCAGGATTTTGCTAGGGGGGATGGCGATCGAATGGAGCTTATGTCTGGGCACGAGCTATCCGCGCTGGCGTCGCAGCGCCTGGCACCTTGGGCTGGCCCTAGCAGCGTGCAGCTATTTACTCTTGCTGTCCCGAGTTCTCACAGCGAACACGGCTTATGAACAGCTGATCGGCTTGTTGATCCCACTAGGACTGACCGGATTGTCCCGATCGCCTACCTTTGCCAATCGCCAATTTGCAGCCTGGCTGAGTGCCGTCATGTTGGTCGCACAGCTTTTCCTGCTGAATCTGCTCAACGCCTGGCTCATCAGTCTAGGGGTCGCTATGCTGCTGATGCTAGTCAACACCCGCACCCTGCGGCATATGCTGGCTGCCGTTTTAACGCTGGGATTTGCGTTGGGCTGTGAAGCAACGATCGCTCTGCAGCTGGATAACTTCACTGCAACCGCTTGGGTCAATCTATTCGCCGCAACGCTTTGGCTCCTTTGGCTCCTGCGCGGGTGGCTATGGCAACGGCAGGCTCAGCTGTCACAGCTCTATGCGTTTGCGGCCAATATTTGGGCGATCGGGCTCTGTACCCTGACGCTGCTGTTGCTAACGGTCGTATGCATCTTTGAGCCTACCTGGGGTGCCGCTGGAGCGACTGGACTGACGATGTCCGCGATCGCCTATCGCCTGGGGCAGCAGCCGACTAATCTGGGCTTTTATGGCTTGGCCTGGAGTGGGCAGATCCTGGTGATTCTGCTGGTAAATCTCACCCAGGGCAGCTTAGAAACAGCGGCGATGGCCACACTTGCATTAGGACTTTTCACCCAAATGGCTGCAGAGGTGTGGGTCAGCCACTCTAGGCAATCCTATCGCTCTAGTTGGCATCTCATCCCCCTGCTCTATGCCGGATTGGGCGGATTTATGGGGCATGGCAGCTTCACCGCCACAACAGGACTCTTGACCTTAGCCGTTGCCGGCATAGGGATTGGCGTAGGGCGCCGGTTACCTCGGTTAAAACCGCTATCTATCCTCTCTCTATTGCTCGTCTCTGTTGCAGCCTATGAGCTGCTGATCTATCAGCTTTTACAAGCTCAAGGCGGCAATCCGGGGGATGGGGTGGCTCTCCTGGCAGGTCTAGCAGCGGCGATCGCCCTCACCTATCGTGGGACTGCCCGCTGGCTGTTGCCCTACCTGCGGCTGGCTCCCCCAGAGCTACAAGGTATTGCCCATCTGCATTGGGCGATCGGCAGTAGTTTAGCCATAGTGGCGCTGTCCTTAAGCCTCAGCCCAACGGGAGCAATTCTCTGGCTGGGCGTTGTGGGTGGGCTAGCGGGCTATGCCTTGGCAATGGGCAGAATCACAGCTGCTGCATCTTCCGCTGCATCTTCTCCTGACCTATGGATCTACGCTGGACTTCTGGAGTTGATTGCGGCTCTGTCCTATGCCCTCTACCGCCTGATTCCGGATACTTCGCTGCTGCAAGGTGGGGCTGGGGCGATCGCCTCCCTGGTTGCAGTCGGGCTGTATTTCTTGCCGTGGCAGCGTTGGGGCTGGCCAATCCGCCCCTGGCGAACTGTGGCGGTACTGCTGCCAGCGATCGCCATCCTGTTAACGGTCGGGTTTGTGTCCATTCAAAGCCTGTTGATAACGGCCGCATGGTATGCCTGGTTAGCCAAGTCGAGTCGGCAAATTCGTCTCAGCTATGTCAGCATTTTGCTGTTAGATTGGGCGCTCCTGCGCTATTTAAATGCTCAAGGCTGGCATAGCGCTTTGGGGTTGGGTCTGGTCTGGGGCGGTTCGCTGCTGTACGTAGCCCAGGTTGATCCGGGCTTGCAAAATGCCTCAGCGCGGCAACAGCGGCATTGGCTGCGATCGCTGGCCACTGGGCTGATCAGCCTCACCGCCCTTTATCAAGCTGAAGTAGAAACCGGCACTGCTGCCTTATGGGTCAGCCTACTCACCCTGGGACTCAGCATCGGGCTGATGTTTCTAGGATTAGTCTTAAGAGTCAGGGCGTTTCTTTACATCGGTACTGCCTTATTTATGCTGCGGGTTTTGCGGTTGCTCTGGCTATTTATTAATACGGATGCCGCCCTGCTCTGGGGGGTCGGCATTGTGATCGGCTTACTGTTTATTTGGATCGCCGCTACCTATGAGGCACGGCGCAGTCAGCTGAATGCGCTGCTGCAATACTGGCTCACCGAACTGGCCAGTTGGGAGTAGCGCTGACCCGTTTAATGCCCCGGCTTGGCTTTTACCACCGCTTGCCGTTCAGCGGTGAATTGCCAGGGTTGCGCACTGCCTTCTAAGCTGAGTTGCCCGGTGAACACTGCTTTGGGGGCTGAACTCACCTGTCCTTGCACAGTCACTACAGAAACCGGCACCCCAGCAGCCGGATGAGGGGCTGAATTGCCCTGTTGGCTGGCGGTACAGCTACTCAACGCGTGGGTCTTGCCTGCTAAGGTGATCTGCGTGGGTTGCCAAAGCCCGGTCATTGAAGGTTTCTCTTCGGAAGGGGACTCGGCTCCGCTGGCGTTCTGCAGCGTAGACGCCTGCTCTAGATTCATAGAACCATTCAAATAAATGCCGGATTGCTGAATCGTCAATACCAGCCGCTCGGTATCCGGGCAGCCTGGCGGGGCGGCGGCACTCAAGTAGCGACCATCAATATTGGGCGGTGCTTTGAGATTGCTTTCGCCATACGTGCTAACAACTTGGAACAGCACGAGGACGACTCCCATCACTACCACATAGAACAGGAGGTGTTTGGGCGGCGAGAATCGACTCATGTTCTGGCTCCTGACTGATCTTGACTCAGTGAATCTGTCGTTAACGGATCTTGACTCAGCGTTGCACGGGACGCAGTCTCATTTAATAGGGCGGCTAAGTGAGTGGTGACTTTGCTGTAGCGTCGCAAGATCAACAGGGGAGAATGGCATTTTACCGCCAGTTCATCTGTATATTGCCCCAGCGTTTGGCGCTCGATTCCCCACTCGCGGCTCGCTCCAGCGATCGCCAGATCCACTTCCTGAGAGGCTGCAATCACCGTTTGCATCGTATCTTCAGACTGCACCACACTCAGGGTAATGCGATCGCGAATGGCATCCGGCAACTGCTGCATCACCGTTCGGAATTCGTAGCTAAATTCG
>DATNOY010000797.1:0-4241 GCA_036703495.1 Coleofasciculaceae cyanobacterium | reverse complement strand
GAGGAGTGACCCCAGCCCGTTTGGCAAATTCTCCGATCCGCAGTTTGTCTATCACATCTTTATTTGTATCACAACCTTGACGTTAACGTCAAATTACTGCGATGATGGCGATTTTTAACTGAGTCGAGTACAGATTATGTTTTGAAAGCCCCACTCCGCAAGGCTTTCAAAACATAATCTGGTTTTAATTGAGCGCGGCTAAGGGGACTTCAGAGGGGCAGTTGTGAGCTGAGTGAACCGCAGTGGCGCTTCTGTGCCTTCGCTGTAAACCAGCAAATAGGCACCTTCTAGCTTGAGCCGCTGCGCCGTTTGGATCGCTTGAAAATAGCGAGTTTCTTGATCCATAGCAGCAGGAACACACATCATTTTGGTAGAGGCTACTCCGCTGACGGTAAGGCAGATTTCCCCTGCAGATTCACTGGCAGGTTCTAGCTGCACCGCTGCCGTGTAGCGATTGCAGCCCCCTTTACCGGAAATGCGTCCTGGACTTTCAAACCGCAGAGTGGTTTGCAGATGATCGACCACGCCCGTGCCTGCTAAATCTTCTAGTACCCATTCTGTATTTGTTAGCTGCTCTGGTGAAAGATGAGTCATGGGTTCGCCATGGACTGATGCATCAAGAGGGCGTTTCATGCGCTTCGTAGGCTGCGACAATCCGCTGAACGAGGGGATGCCGCACAACGTCAGCTTTGGAGAGTTGACAAAAGGCAATGCCTTCAACGTTGCGGAGAATCCGTTGCGCCACCGATAACCCTGACTGTTGATAGGCAGGCAGGTCAGTTTGGGTCGTGTCGCCTGTAACCACCATCCGCGATCGAGAGCCCAACCGCGTCAGCACCATCTTCATCTGAGCAGGCGTTGTGTTCTGGGCTTCATCCAAAATCACAAAGGCATTGTTGAGCGTGCGACCCCGCATGTAAGCAATTGGTGCCACTTCAATCACCCCGCGCTCCATGAGATTGGCAATTTTCTCAGGGTCTACCATTTCATACAGGGCATCATACAGCGGCCGCAAATACGGATTCACCTTTTGCTGCAAGTCGCCGGGTAAGAAACCCAGCTTTTCTCCCGCCTCTACTGCCGGACGCGTTAAGATCAGCCGCTCATACTGATTAGCCAGAAGCGCCTGTACCGCTACTAAGGCTGCCAAGAAGGTTTTTCCAGTTCCGGCCGGCCCAATGCAAAACGTTAGATCATGGTCACGGATGGCTTCAATGTAGTTGCGCTGCCGAAAGGTCTTAGCCCGGATTTCTTCGCCGCGTCGGGTGCGAACAATCACATCTTTCTGGATTTCACGCAGCTCATCCTGGCGATCGCTATTTAATGCATGGCGGGCCGTCAGAATGTCGGCAGAATCAATCCGTCTACCCTGACTCCAGTAAGGTTCCAGGGAGCGAACTAGCTGTTCCACCAATTCCACCTGCTTTTCAGTACCGGCAATTACTAGCGATTGCCCACGTAGCACTACCGCTGCGCCCGTCTGCTGCGCAAGCTGTTTCAAATTTTCTTCCCGCTCACCTGCAATGGCAATGGCGCTGTCGGGACTGGGGAGTTCAATGGTTAAATTTGTTCCCATGCGATGGCTATAAGGGAACCCAGGCTAAAGAGTGGATGGGAGCTTTAACTTATTTTAACAAACAATTCTAGCGAGGACGGGTGCGTTGAGGGGGGCGGAAGTTGGAGCGAGGCGGAGCCGCTTTTTCGTCTGAACCGTCTCGCTCGGCAGGAGACGCCCCAAAGACTTCCAGATGAGCCGTTTGCCCTGCTAAATGGGCGACAGCTTGAATCACAGTCCGAATTGCCTGAATATTACGCCCGCCTCGACCAAAAACACGCCCCTTATCCTCGCCTTCAAACGCTAACCGGATGAGCACCCGTGAGGTGCGCAGCGAGACTTCACAATCCACCCGCAAGGCATCAGGCGACTCCAGGAAGGGTTGCACTAAGAAACGCACCAGCCCAACATAGTCTGGGTTATGGGTCACTTGGTTGGGGGGCTGGGAGGTAGGATCAGGCACAGTTGTTTGCCAGACTCATCGTTTAAGGAGTGGTTGCTGCTGGAGCTGCGGCTGGGGTGGCTGTCGCCTGTTCGTATACGTTTGCTTTTTCTAGCAAACGTTTAACCGTTCTGGTCGGCTGTGCGCCTTGCTGCAAACGTCTGACCGTTGCCGGCACATCTAGCTTCACTTCATCTGTTCTGGGATTATAGAAACCCAGTTCTTCTAGAGGACGACCGTCGCGGCGGGTGTCATTATTCATCGCCACAATTCGGTAGCTGGCCTCAAATTTTTTACCGAATCGCTTTAAGCGCAGCTTGATCATGCTTGAAAAAAATTCTCCTGTGATTAACAAATTTTAGCGCTCAGCGCGAAAGCATGTGATGAATTTACTCATCTAGAGAAATTCTCAGCCCTGCGTTTGGCTCCAAAATATGCATCATATCATTAATCCAGATAATCTAGAAAGGTTTAGCGAATCTGGCAGTGGTAAAGCTGGTATTGATAGCCACTGACATAGAGCTGAGGCTGGGGATCAAGCGTGCAGCGCCGTTCATCTAAATTGACCGGGGCGTGAAAATTGATGAGCCACAGATCCAGAGGACTGGAAATTTGAGCTAAAGCCTGTTGCAGCGTTGTAGTGGCAACACAGCCGGTGTGACAGGGGTCTTGCCGCTGATGAGCCAGAAGAAACTGCGGGGAATGGGGGCGTTGTTGGGTCAAAAATTGCCAGCCTAATCCCATCATTTCTCCCGTTTGCACTAGTGTGCTTTGGGTGGTGGCAATCAAAACAGGGTTTGCCGATCGGCTCTCTATCATGGGCACTAGAATATCGGGACGGTAATACTTGCGATATCCCAAATTGTTGACTACCGTTAAGCCGCTCAACAGTCCGACGCAGAGGATCAGGCTGACGACAAGCTTCCCAGACTGCTTGCCAAAACGACGAGAAGATAGGGCTGGAATCTGCCAGAGTGCCGCTAAGCTAGTGCCCAATAGCAGGATGACGGCCGGAAAGTAGACAAAGTTGTAGCGAGCGCCCCGCGTCAGATCCGTGCGTAAGCCATAGGTGATTAGCAGAAACAGGGCGATCGCTCCCAGCACCACGCCTACCATAACGCGAACTCCCTCTCCCGTCTGCGGTGCTAAGCGCTGCTGCCGTAGACCTCGCCACAGCTGAGGGACGACCCACAGGATGAAGACCAGCATGACCGCCCCAGAGGCGATCGCCACGCTCAACTGCTCCGATTCCAAGGGCAGCAGTACCAGCATGGTAGTCCAGGCGGCAATGGATTGGGCGATCGGATTGACCAGGTCTAGCCAGTTAAACGGCTGATCATTTTGAATCCATTGGGTAATTTCGCGGCTGCGAATATCCTGCAAAATCGGGAGCCACACGGCTCCAGCGATCGCCGTTCCCAGCATGACTAGATAGATGCGTTGCCAGGGTGGCGTCAGTAGAACTTTGCGATCCTGGCGGACTTGACGCATAGCCAACCCGCCCAGAGCTAAAGCCATAGCTCCTAAACTCAGCATGAAAAAATAGTGAGTGGCAATGCCCAACCCATTAATCACGATCCACAGGCCTGTCAACCCGATAGATAAAGGTCTATGGCGCTGCATCTGCTGCACAGCAACGACTAAGCAACAGAGCGAAGCAATCACCCACAGAATGCCAAAGGTATAGTGACGGGCTTCTTGAGCCAGGTAAACCCCGAAAGGCGACACTGCCATCATCGCTGCCGTGAGCTGGCTGGCTAGAGGCGATCGCAGCAATAGCCAGCTAAGTCCAAACAGGGCCGGGATCGAGGCCGTTCCAAACAGGGCAGGCAGCGATCGGGCCAGCCCAATGGAAACTAGCCCGGTTTCGGGTGAGATGAGACTGCCTGAAAATAGCCGCAGCCAGGCGTTGGCTAGGACAAAGTAGAGGGGTGGATGGACATCTTCGGCGAACAGATGTTGCAGGACGGCGGCTGCGCCTGCTTGGGGTTCTAACTGGAGGGGCTGCAACAGGGCATCTAGCGAAATTACCTGATTCAGCGGGACAGATTCAAAGCTATGTCCTAAGCTAAACACCAGGGTGGCAAATTCATCGGTCCAGGGTGGTTTGTCTGACAGATGGCTAAAGCGGATCGCTGCGCCGATGCCGATCCAGAGCAAGAGCAGGCAAGGGTGAAACCAAACCGTTTGGACAAAGTGTTGTCCGATGTTGTGAAGACGCTGCTGAACCTGCATTACACCTAT
>DATNOY010000796.1:0-3876 GCA_036703495.1 Coleofasciculaceae cyanobacterium | reverse complement strand
TTGTAGAATTGGCGATCGCCGCTAGCTTCTCATTGTTCTTTGTGCAAAGTTCTAGGCGCTCAAAGAACTCAGGGTGATCGACATTCAAGATGACAGGGAAGACCCGACCCGAAGCCTCATTCGTTTTGCGGATCACATGGATGTCATACTCTCGGGCATCTAAACCCAAAGCGGCATAGAAGCCCGATCGCTGAATGTCATTCAGGTACATGGTGGCAAATACCGACAGCAGGAAGAAGCGGCACCAAAGCCTTGCCTTCCAGTCATTCAGGAACTGAGGCTGAGACTTCATAATGGCATCAAAGAAATCGCCATGACGGTTCTCATCCTGGCACCAGTTCTCAAAGAAGCGGAAAATGGGGTAGACCCGGTGTTCGGGATGCGCTTCTAGATGCCGATAGATGGTGATATAACGCCAGTAACCGATTTTTTCAGACAGGTAGGTGGCGTAGAAAATGAATTTAGGCTTGAAATAAGTGTAGCTGCGGCTCTTGGTCAAGAAGCCCAAATCCAGCGACAAATTAAAGTCTGAAAGCGCTTTGTTGAGGAACCCTGCATGACGGGCTTCATCGCGCGACATCAAGGAAAAGCACTCTGCCAACACCGGGCTTTTATCTTTCAGCTTACGAGCCAGCTCTTTGTAGAGTAAAAATCCGGAAAATTCTGCTGTACAAGACCGCTCCAGAAATTCCACAAACAGCTGACGAGTTTCACCATCAATGTGATCCCAGGATTGCTGAAATTCTTCAGTGCGAACGAAATGATGGCGATTGTAGTCTACCCGGAACTCCTCCAGAATTGCCTGGAGTTCGTCCTCATTAATAGAGATGTCCATATTCAACATCTCTTCAAAATCGGTTGTGTAAAACCGGGGAGTGAGAATGGTTTCCTTGGCTGGAACTTTCACCCCAGGTCGAAGTTCTTGGAGATCAGGTTTTTTTAGAGAATCTACCATGTTTCTATAATTTGCTCTCGCTTCGGTCTTGCATCCAAAATCCAGCCATCCAAGCCGCCAGTCCATCTCATGAATCGCTCCTTAGGACAGGAACGGCTTGAGAAGGTTAGCCAGAACTTTAATAAAGCTAGTCCTTTTCACGCTTTATAGTCTACCAAGGTTGAGAGGTCGTCCTATGACCCAGCACGTTAAGAGTTGCAACAAGAAGCAAGATTTCAGGATGGATGTTCATTGTTTTTTTGAATGGGTAAACTAGGCAAGCTCAAAATATTCCGCAAAATTTCATCCAGAGCTAGTGACAGATTGCTATAAATATGGCAACTTATGCGAGGAGTTCTGATCTGAGACGCTATTCCTAGCGTAGTACTGTGCTCAGAGCAGATTTGAGGTTACAGTTACGGGTCAGCAGTTTTGGTTATTGTGGGAAGGTGTTGTGGCTTTGAAGATCCAGAAGATCCATTGGTTGCTGCCGAGTTTAATGGGCATCTGCTGTTTAGCCGCTCCAGCAGAAGCGGGGCAGCTATCCTCTTGGCGATTTGATCCTGCCCAAAATCGATTGGAATTTAATACGGATGAAGGAGTGCAGCCTCGCGCCCGGCTCATCTCTAACCCAACCCGACTGGTGATTGATTTGCCAGGAACCACGATCGCTCAATCTCCAATTAACCAAGCTTTGGGACAAGCGTTTCAGCAAATCCAGATTGGACAGCTAGATGCCCAAACTACTCGCATTGTGGTGGAGCTGTCTCCTGGCTATACGCTAGATCCTCAGCAAATCCGTTTTCGGGGCATCTCGCCCATGCAGTGGGTTGTTCAGCTGCCGCAACCGCAAGCTGCCCCTGCTGCGGCCCTCGCGCCTGCTGCCAACTCATCCCTGCCACTCAACGGCTCTGCTACTCCTGCACCCACTCCAGTATCTACTGCGCCCATCGATGATTCAGTCACGCAAGTGGATGGGATCAGGCTGACAGCGGATGGAATGTTCGTCAGGACTCAGGGAGCTAGAGCGGAAGTTGAAGTCAAGCGATCGCGCCGCGATCGCAATACGATCACGGTGCTGGTAGATAATGCAGTGCTGTCACCCCAACTTACCGAACGAGAAGTTGCCATTAACCGTTACGGCATCAGCCAGATTGAGTTTAGCCAAGCTAGTCGAACTCAAGTACAAATTGCCCTACATGTTGCAGAAAACAGTCCCGATTGGCGAGCTTCGGCCAGTGGTGCAGGGGGGATTGTAATTTTGCCGCAGGGCGGGATTGCGGCAGTGGCTCAGCTCACAGCCCCTACACAACCTGCCCCCTCTGCCACTCAACCATCTGCTTCGACCCAATCCACACCTGTTCAACCTGCTTCACCCGTTCAACCTGCTTCACCCGTTCAATCCGCTTCACCTGAACGCACCCGCACCCGATCTACCACTTCCCCTGCTGCGATCGCTCGTTCAGCCACTCCTCCTGTTACCGTCCCCACGACTGAACTATCTCCTGCTACAGCCCAAGTTGCCACCATTCAGAGCGTTGAAGTCAACCCCACTAGCAATCAGCTCTTAATTCGCTCCGATCGCCCTGTCACCTATAGCGGTCGTTGGCAGAGTGGGCTCTACCAAATTTCTATCTCTCCGGCTCAGCTAGCTTCCAACGTATCTGGCAGGGACGTCGGTGGCGCAAACAGTCCGGTATTGCGAGTGCGGCTGCGCCAGCAAAGTGAACAAATGGTGGTCGTTTCGGTGCAGCCCGCATCGGGGGTGCGATTTGGCACTTTAAATATGGTCAGTCCTCAGCTCTTGGCACTGGAGATGGAGCGATCGCCCAGCCTTGCGGCCAATGCTGTGCAGCCGGCTCGACCTGTCAATCCGTCTGCTGCACTTGCAGCTCAATCCCGTCAGCCTGCAGGACTGCCCAATGTGCAAAATGGGAGACTGTTGGTTGTACTCGATCCAGGGCATGGTGGTTCTGATCCAGGTGCAGTTGGAATTGGTGGGCTACAAGAAAAGCTGATTGTGCTGCCGATCGCCCAACAGGTTGCTGCTTATCTAGAGCAACAGGGAGTGCAGGCTATCCTGACCCGAACAGATGACAGTGATGTAGAGCTAGAGCCGCGGGTGCAAATTGCCGAGCAGTCCAATGCAACGCTATTTGTCAGTATTCATGCCAATTCGCTCAGCCTGGATCGTCCGGAGGTGAACGGTGTGGAAACCTATTATTACTCCAGCGGCGAACAAATGGCACAGGTGATTCAAAACAGTATTGTGCAAGCCACAGGAATGAACGACAAGGGGATTAAATCAGCCCGTTTCTATGTGCTGCGTCGCACCTCCATGCCGGCCGTATTGGTAGAGGTGGGATTTGTCACGGGCAGTGAGGATGCTGCTCATTTGGCGAATCCAGGCTTTCAGAGCCAGATGGCGCGCTCGATCGCTCAAGGAATTTTGCAGTACATTCAGCAAAGTGGTACCAATCCATAACTTCTTACTGTCCCTGCTGAGGATAGATAGCGGTTCGCACTCGGCTAAAACCAGACTATTGTTTGAAGGCTTTGCAGAGCAAGGCTTTCAAACAATCATCTGCACTTGACTCAGCTGAAAATTGCTATGGGGGGCAGTTGCAAAACATTGCGCCAGCAAAACCCCCTACCCTCAGCTTCGGCAATTCGCGATCCTTAAGCACTCGCGAGCTTAGGCTAAATCAAACAGTAAGACTTCTGTATTAGCATGGGCTTGGATATCTAGCAGCGTTTCGTTGCTGATAGCTGCGCCATCCCCCGCTTCCATAGACAGTCCATTCAGGCTGAGCTTGCCTTGAGTGACTTGAATCCAGGCATGACGATTAGGACGGAGCGAGAACGATCGCTGCTCTCCAGAGGTGAGTAGCGTTGCATATAGATCCACATCTTGATGAATCGTCACGGCTCCCTCACCCCCC
>DATNOY010000795.1:0-6289 GCA_036703495.1 Coleofasciculaceae cyanobacterium | reverse complement strand
GATACAGGCATACGATATAGACCAAGTGGGGTGCTTTCGGGTTCTCCAGTTGCGCTAAGGGATCTGCGGGAAAATCGTATACCCATGTAGGGGCGCAAGGCCTTGCGCCCCTATCGCTAATGTTGTTTCCAGTGGGGACGTGATTAAATTGCAAATTCCTTAGAACCTCAGCAGTAAGGGCTGAACTTCTGCCATCGCCGCAATGTCCTTAAGCCTCTGAACCGCTTAACAAAAAGTTAGCCGATTTGCTTTCCCAGGCGATCGCCGCTCAATTTCCAGGTGCAACCCTTGAATCAAGCCGGTTTTGCTCAGAGCTTGACCTGAGATTGCAGCCTCCAAATTACACTTGCCCTCTATCTACGCCATTTGACCCATCATTTCACCCGATCGGACGATACGCTTTCTATCTCAGAAAATGGTAAATTTAGATACAGAAAAAAGATCGTTCATCCTTTAGGGAGCCACCCGACAGGACGGAAGTAAGGATAAATCCTGAAGGAACGCGCTTCTCTTCATCACCCTATTCAATCCTTCCCTGGAGAAGCGAGACTATGAAACTTATTTACCGTGGTGCAAGTTACGATTACGATCCTAGCCATTCTAGACTGGGGAACGCAGGGCGACCCACTCGTCCTACCCAATCTCATCAATCTCCCTACACCCTCATCTACAGAGGGCTAACCACTGTAGTTGATCCGGAAGCTGCTGTAGCCGAGGCTGCTGCATTGCCGGCTAGCTATGAGCTAATCTATCGTGGTACCACCTATCACATTAACCGAGATGCTGAAGGAACGGCGACCGTTGTCTCTCGGCCCGGTAATGTGATGCTCCAAGCTAAATCTGTATCTGTTCCCTCCACCTTGCCCCGACGCTACATTGGCAAAGTGCACCAAGCTAACCTCATGGAAAACCTGCAACGCCGACTCCAGGTTGCCCAAGCACGAGGAGATCAGAAGTTGATTGAACTTCTAGAAGCTGAACGGCAGCAGATTATTGCATAGAGCATTTGCATAGGGCACTTGTATTGTGAATCTGATGCGAGGTGGGCCATGGCCCACCTTTTTTTCATTGGAATCGGTTAATCTGATCGGCTAAATGTCCGGGCGTTAAATCAATGCCCATGGCAGATTTAACCAGATAGGCAAACATGAAAATGATCAGGCTGATCACCAAATTAAGACCCATTAGGAGAACAATGGCAGCGATCGCATTCCCCCATCGTGACATTGATTCTGGCAAGTATTGTCGTTGCTGCCTGCGCCGATCTTTACCAACGAACAGCACCACATAGAAACGAGAAAACAGCAAATCAACGCCGAGCCTTAAATCTACAATTTTAGGTGCGGGTTGAGGAATGGCATCTTCCAGAAGCGACTGCACTGCTTGAAGCTGAGTCACGCTAAAGCTATTTAGAATTTCCGGCTGTAAGCTTTGCAGATAATAGCTCGGTGTTCGGTCAATGTAACCGGGTTGATGAATTTGCTCATGTCGAGCCGATCGCCTTTGCATCGTTTGAGTTCTCCAGGATCTAGTGAATGACGCGCTCAATCAGCCAACCGCACCCCAAAGCAACCCCCAACAGCAGCAGTCGGTAGCCCCGTCCCAGCCCGATCTGCTGCATTGGTTTTCTAGATAACCCCAGTCCGACTGCCAAAAGACTGACCCATAGCCAGATCAACAGCAATCCCACAGCCCAGGCTTTGGCATTTTCGTAGGGCAGACCTGGGCTAATAATCGGTGCCCAGGCTTTGAGCACTGCTCCGATGGAAATAATGACTACGATCCAGGCACTTGCTAGCGCGATCGCATCTGCCTCTGCTTTCAGCAAGTGCAGCATCACCGCCCAAGTTCCTAACCACACTGTCCAGGGCACCTGAAATGCGGCCAGCAGCCAACCTAGCGAAACATAGCCCAGCAGTAAGCCAGCTATATACATCCAGCCCAGCAGAGGATGGGAAAATGATCTCATAGCAATGGAATAATTCAGGAATCTTTTGCTATTACTCCCTGAATTGCTCTACTGACATCACTCTAAAAATGAAGATGGGGCCAAGGATCGTGAACTTTAATGCAAGGGGGATACTGTCCCTGCACCCTGATCCCAGATTTGATTCATGGCTGTAGCCATTACGCTTAGAGGTGGAGAAGCGCATTCCCCATCCCATTTCTCCTAAGTTATTTTCTCCCTTTGGACATGACCCATCCTCAACCCCCCTCCTCACCCCAAATCCTCACCCCTGATTTTTGGGAAGGCCGCTATCAAGAAGGAACCGATCGCTGGGATTTAGGACAACCTGCGCCTCCTTTTGTTCGCCTGCTGAACGCTGTGGATGCCCCCAAGCCTGGAAAAATTGCCGTTTTAGGAGCGGGCAATGGACATGATGCGCTGCTGTTTGCCGAACGGGGGTTTGAGGTAACGGGGTTCGACTTTGCGCCCTCTGCGATCGCCCATGCTACCCAAGCCGCCCAAGCTCGCGGCCTAACGGCTCAGTTTTTGCAGCGCGATATTTTTGAGCTAGCGCCAGAATATGGCGATCGCTTTGATTATGTCCTGGAGCATACCTGCTTTTGTGCCATTCACCCGTCTCAACGAGCGGCTTATGTCGATCTAGTGCGATCGCTCCTGCGACCTCAAGGACAACTCATTGCTTTATTTTGGGTGCATACTCGTCCTGGCGGCCCACCCTACGGCACAACCTCCCAAGAGCTATTAGAACGCTTGATGCCAGGGTTTGACGTGATGCTGTTTGAAAAAGCGATCGACTCGATTGAGAGCCGCAAAGATGAAGAATATCTGGCTAGGCTCTGCGTCAAAAAGTAGCGCTTTTTTATACCGCCCATACCGCTCATACAACCCATACAAATAGAGACGCGATCGATCGCGTCTCTAAGAGTCTGAAGGTGAGGAGCCTATGAATAAGCAGACATCAAGACATCGCCTGAATCACATAATCAAAGTAGGGAGACGCTTCTGCTGCATCCGCATCGCTGAGGACAGCCAAAGAGGCCGCCTTGAGGCAGCGAATGGACTCTACCATGCCAGGAACGGGTACCCCTAAGGAGTTGTACATTTCTCGCACACCAATCAAGCCAATCTTTTCGATCGGATCTTTATCACCTGACAGGACGCCATAGGTAATCAAGCGCAGATACCAGCCGTAGTCGCGCAGGCAAAGAGCACGCTGCTTATCACCGTAGGCATTGCCGCCAGGCGCAATGAAATCAGGGCGCTTCCGCCAAAGGTTCTTGCTAGCCTCCTGAACAATTTTCTTCTCATTTTCAGCCAGGGCAGCAGCAATCCGCACCCGCTGTTCACCCGTTTGTAAAAACTCTTGAATGTTCCGTAGTTCGCCGCTGCTAGGGTAACGCAGTTCTTCGTCGGCGTTGAGAATGACTTGGCTAATTACGCTCATAATTATGGGGATGACTATTGCGGTGATTCAGCTATCGGACGTATTTTAGCGAGTTTGGGGGACGGAAAGAAAGGGATGCAATAGAAAGGATGAGGGATAGGGCGGAAAAGACGAAGAATTATTAACTTTTTTAATAAAAGCTTAATAATTATAGCTGGGTCAGGCGGGTGTCTGCTCCTTGTTCCTCGCTCCTAGTTACTTCCATATAAATATGTTCTAACCGAACCGGCTGGCGGCAGATGGAATCTAGGGGAATGTCTTGAAAGCAGTCGAGAATTTGGGAAAGTTCTAGAGCCTGGGGTAGCCAAAAAGCCAGGTCGCTGCCATAGCGGCGGAATGTAAATCCGTGGAACTGAGCTCGAGCGATCGCTGCGGCTTCGGCTGATGTTTTAACAATGGCAATCTCCACGGCTGGCACGTACTGTTGCAGCTCAGCCAAGGTGCCTTCAGCCAGAAGCTGTCCTCCTTTAAGAATGCCAATACGCTGGCAGAGCCGTTCTGCTTCTTCTAGGAGATGGGTTGTCAGCAAAACGGTGATCCCTTGATGGCGCAACTGCCGGATCAGCTCCCAAATTTCGTAGCGAGATTCAATATCCAGTCCAGTCGTTGGTTCATCTAAGATGACGAGCTTGGGCTGGTGAACCAGAGCGATCGCGATACTGAGCCGCCGTTGCATGCCGCCACTCAGGGTTTCAGCCGGACTATGGGCGCGATCGCTCAACTTGACTGCTTCTAAGCAGTAGCGAATTTGCTTCAGGCGGGTACTGCGCGACAAGCCATACAGTCGGGCAAAGAAATCTAGATTTTCGGTGCAGGTGAGGCTGCGGTAGAGCAGGTTTTCCTGAGGCGCAATGCCAATCAGCTTTTGGGTAGCTCTGGAGATCGGCT
Organism: Coleofasciculaceae cyanobacterium; assembly: GCA_036703495.1. Classification (GTDB taxonomy): domain Bacteria; phylum Cyanobacteriota; class Cyanobacteriia; order Elainellales; family Elainellaceae; genus Drouetiella. The sequence continues at coordinate 1,988 of DATNOY010000795.1, read as the reverse complement.
GACCGTTAATTTCGACGATGCCGCGATCGGCTTTCAGTAAGTTACAGATGATATTAATAGTGGTGGTTTTACCAGCGCCATTGGGGCCCAGCAAACCATAAATTTCGCCCGGGGCGATCGACAGACTCAGATCTTGCAAAACAGAGCGGTTGCCGTAGCCTTTGTTGAGCTTTTCAATCCGCAGCACTAGCTACAGCCTCCTTTCAAGGGTGAGCATTTGACGATAGGCTAACCCGCTGGTAATCACCATCAGCAGGGCAAAACCCATCAGAAAATACAGGTAAGGGGCGATCGCCTCTAAATCATCGCCTGCGGCTGAAACTCGGGTCAGCGCTTCGTTCATATAATAGACAGGGTTGTATTTTGCCACTTGTTTAAGGGAGTCTGGCAGAAAGCTCATCGGCACAAAGGCTCCGCCCAGCATCAGCAAGGGCACGCCAAAGGCAGCCACCAAAGCATTGACATCTTCAACGCGGCGGGCAACCTGAGTACCCAGCGTAAAGCCGACCCCAACATAGGCCATGATGCTCAGCAAAATAATCAATCCACCTAGCCACAGAGATCCGTTGAAGCGGGCCTGCATGAATGAGGCAGTGGTGTAGACAATGAGCGTTTGTCCTATGCCAATGCAGCTATGGGCCAGAAAAATGCCGGAAAAATAGGAGAGTCCGCTCAGCGGAGTTAGAAACAGTCGTTTTAAGGTTTGCTGCTCTCGTTCGGCGACCACGGTAGCCACGGTGCCACCCAAACAGCTAAAGAACAGTGCTGCCCCAACGAGCGTCATGGGAGCTGCTGTTTCAAAGGCGGTTTGGGTGGTGGCTTGGGGCTGGTCTGCCAGAATGTAGCCGTTGAGCAGCAGCACAAACACTGGAAACATGATCCAGAGAAACAGCGATCGCTGCCGCCTGACCAATTCCAGGAGGATTCTTCGCGCTACGGCAAGCGTTTCTTGCCAATATTTAATCAATCTGATACTCCGTGCAGCATAGTTTTGTGACATCATACCTTGCCACCCCTCAAGGGGAAGGATTCAGGCATGTTTGACGGTTCGGGGCACGGGCGATCCCATGGTATTCTGAAGAAAGATTAGGCTGAATTTTGCCAAATCTGGCGGCTCTAGTCTCTAGAAATCTGGCTTGGAGATGCAGGTTTTTTGAAGTTATTGGGTAACATAGGCTAAATGGTAACAAGGCGTATTTTATCGATGGCTGGTTGCTAGGTCTGTTCAGACTATGCCTGATCACAGACTGGTGCAGAGCATGAGATGATCTTTTTTGCTTATGCTGTGCGATCGTGTCATGGCGATCAAGACAGCAATCAGGCGGATATGGCGATCGGGATTCCCGATTCCCCTCATACAGTATGCCGCTGGCGGGTTCCTCTCCATTCTTATCTAAAATACCTTTCATGCAGACTGCTATTTTTAGCGAACTGTTTCCTCTCTTCAATGCTGCCAGCCCTGAGACCGTAGAATGGCTGCTGTCGATCACGGTTGAGCATGAGTATCCGGCGGAAAGAGCGGTTCTCATGGAAGATGCCTGGGGCAATGCGGTTTATTTCGTAGAATCAGGTTGGGTGAAAGTTCGCCGCCATGCGGGGGATGATTTTTCGACGCTGGCTATTTTAGGGCGTGGCGATTTCTTCGGCGAGATGGCGATTCTGGATGAGTCGCCCCGTTCAACGGATGTGGTAGCGCTTTCCTCGGTGAAGCTGCTCAGCATTTCGGCACAGCGGTTTATTCAAACCTTATTCAAAGATTCGCAGCTGCACCACCGCATGCTGCAGCTGATGGTGCGCCGTTTGCGTCAGACTAATTTCCGGTTTCAGCTGCGCCATCAGCCACCGGCCATTAAGTTGGCCAATACACTGGTTTTGCTAGGGGATAACTACGGGTTGCCTAGTGAGTACGGCACTGAAATCTATAATATCCCGCTGAAGGATCTAGCCGATGTGAGTGACATCACGCTGGATGAAACCTTCAAGATTAT
>DATNOY010000794.1:0-11266 GCA_036703495.1 Coleofasciculaceae cyanobacterium | reverse complement strand
CAAAGTCCAAAAACGGTGTTGAGCGGAATGGCGATCCCAGCCATCAGCGCTGTCAGTTTAACCGCATTCAGAAAAAATCGATCAGAGAAAGTCTTTAAAAATCCCTCAATACCGCCACTGAATGCTTGGAAAAACACGTTTAAGGCCGGGATAAACAAAACCAGCCCCAAATAAAGAATTGTGAATCCAATTAAGGCAGGTTTGACAAACCGCTCCAGCCCCAAAGCTTGCGGTGGGCTAGAGGGAGTCGGTAATTCTGGAAGACGATCGGCAAGGCGATCGGCAGGTGAAATATTAGTTGCCATAGCGACGTCCCCACGCTTGCAAAAGGTTAATGGCCAGCAGCATCAACAGTGAGATTAACAGCATGACCGTGCCAATCACAGTCGCTCCGGCATAATCATACTGCTCTAGGCGCTGAAAGATCAGCACCGGGGCAATTAAGTCTTTAAACGGCACGTTAGAAGCCACAATCACCACAGAGCCGTATTCCCCTACAGCCCGGGCAAAGCCCAACGCTACCCCAGTCAACACGGCTGGCATAATGGGGGGCAGCACCACGCGCCAAAAGGTTTGCCACTGGGATGCGCCCAGCGACCAAGCGGCCTCTTCAATCTCGCGTTCAGACTCCAGCAGCACTGGCTGCGCGGTGCGAACCACAAACGGCAGTGAGATAAACAGCATCGCCAAAAATACTCCCCAGCGCGTGAAGGCAATTTTTATGCCAAAGGGAGCAAATAAAGAGCCAATCCAACCTTTTTCGCTATAGACCGTTGCTATGGTTAAACCGGCGACGGCCGTCGGTAAGGCAAAGGGTAAATCCAGCAGTGCATCCACAAAACGCTTGCCGAAAAAATCGTAGCGAACCAATACCCAAGCAATGATTAAGCCCGCCAAGCCATTAATTGCCCCAGCCGCCAGTGCCGTAAAGAAGGTGACGTTATAGGCTGAAAGGGCAACTGGGCTGGTGGCAATCTCCCAGATCTTTGCAGGACTCAAGGTTGCAGATTTGAGCACCAGAGCTGCGATCGGCACAAGCAGCATGATGCTGAGATACACCCAGGTGACAATCCAGGGAATGGAGGGACGAGGAAAGGCGCGATCGCGCCGATGCCGCGAAACAGATGCAGATGCCATAGCAGTGAAGACTTCCAAATAACGATAGAGAGAATAGTCTGAAAGAGCAGGCAACGCCATGAACTTGCCGTTGCCTGCTCCCAATCTACAGGCTTTAACGCTTTAGATCTATCAGACAGTCTGTCTTTTTTGAGTGCAGGGGTGCAGAGGGTTCACGCCTGCGTGAGAGCGGTACACTTCCTATCCCTCAGAACTTGCTGGACAAAGCCCTTACGCTTTTGCCTGAATCTGATCAAAGACCGCACCATCCTCAAAGAATTTTTCTTGAACTTTAGACCAGCCCCCAAAATCCTTGACGGTGAACAGTTTGTTGATCTTAGGAAACTCGCTAGCGTGCTTCTCTGCTACAGAAGCCTCCACGGGACGGAAACCCGCTTTTGCAAATTCCTCTTGGGCTTCAGGCGTGAACAAATATTTCACAAACGCCTCTGCAACTTCCCGGGTGCCGTGTTTATCTACATTCTTATCAACCACGGCCACCGGTGCATCGATCGAAATATTGACATCCGTTGGCACCACAAAGGGCAAATTCTCACCCTTTTGCTTGGCTAACAGCACCTCATTTTCGTAGTTAATCAAGGCATCGCCCTGCCCTTGCTTAAAGAACACATCTGTGGCTTCACGGGCATCTTTAGGCAGCACTGGCACATTCTTAAACACCTGGGTGGCATACTCTAACGCCTTAGCATCATTGCCACCCTTTTGACTGACTGAACCCCACAGAGCCAGGAAATTCCAGCGGGCCCCACCTGAGGTTTTAGGATTTGCGGTAATCACCTTAACATCACTTTTAGTCAGATCAGCCCAACCCTTAATTCCTTTAGGATTACCTTCGCGGGTGACAATAGCGGCCACAGAGCGAGTCACGATCGCATCATTAGGCGCTTCTTTCTCCCAGCCCGGTTCGATCAGCCCCGCTTTAGCGATTTTGCCAATGTCACCTGCCAGCGCCAGCTGAACCACATCCGCTTCTAGCCCATCAATTACCGCGCGAGTCTGAGAACCAGAGCCACCATAGCTTTGGTCAAACTGCACTTCCTGATTATGTTCCGCTTTCCATTTTGCAACAAATTTTGGAACAATTTGCTCATAAGCGGCCTGGGTAACGGCATAGGAAACCAGAGTTAAATTAACGGATCCCTGGGCCGCTGGTGACGCTCCGCCCGCAGATGCACTTGGTGAAGCCCCACTGGAAGTACTAGGGCTATTGCAGGCCGTTAATGCCACACAAAGCCCTATACCCACCAAGAAGAGGGATAAAAATCCTTTTAGCGAACGAAGTTTGAACCTACCCATAGTCACTTACTCTCTACAAACTTACTCTCTACAAACTTACTCTTTAACCAGAACGCCAAAGCCTTCCAGTGAATGAGCCTGCCCTCTCTTGAAACACAGTATCTTGGTCAAGATTTGGGACTATGAAGCAAAGAATACCGTAAATCATGCTAGAAGTACAGTATCTTGATTGAGTTACTGGGTTTTTAATCTACAAGACAGGGTTACGAGAGACTACAGTGTCTGGAGACTTGACAGTATGGGAATTTCAGTTGATAGTGTATCCAAGAATTTTGGCGACTTTAGAGCCGTTGATCAGGTCAGTGTAGAAATTAAAACGGGTTCTCTAGTCGCTCTGCTCGGGCCCTCAGGGTCTGGGAAATCAACCTTGCTCCGGTTAATTGCCGGGCTGGAGCACCCGGACAGCGGCAGAATTTACTTGACCGGAAAAGATGCCACGTATCAAAGCGTCCAAGAGCGCAAGATTGGATTTGTCTTCCAACATTATGCGCTATTCAAGCACCTGACGATTCGGCAGAACATTGCTTTTGGGCTAGAGATTGAAAAGCAGCCCAAAAATAGAATTAAAAATCGGGTAGAAGAATTGCTAGAGCTGATTCAGTTGAATGGATTGGGCGATCGCTACCCCTCTCAACTTTCAGGTGGGCAGCGCCAGCGCGTGGCTTTGGCGCGAGCACTAGCCGTAGAACCTCAAGTCTTGCTATTGGATGAACCCTTTGGGGCATTAGATGCCAAAGTTCGTAAAGATCTGCGGAGCTGGCTGCGTCATTTACATGACACGGTGCATGTGACTACCGTATTTGTCACACATGACCAGGAAGAAGCGATGGAAGTCGCCGATGAGCTAGTGGTAATGAACAAGGGCAGAGTTGAGCAAATCGGTAGCCCCGCCGATCTCTACGATCATCCGGCTAGTCCTTTTGTCATGAGTTTTATTGGTCCGGTGAACGTGCTGCCCAGCAATGCCCCTATTTTCAGGCGGGTAGGCTATCAGCCTGAGCATCCGGATGTGTTCCTGCGCCCGCATGATGTCCTGGTGGAGCTAATCCCCGACGAAGACACAAGTCCAGCCCAGGTCAATCGAGTCATCCACTTAGGCTGGGAAATCCAAGCAGAACTTACCTTAGAAGACCATCAGAGTTTTACAGTCTATTTGTCGCGAGAACAATTTAATCGGCTCAATCTCAAGTCCGGTCAGCAGGTTTACGTCAAGCCTAAAGAGGCTAAATCGTTTGCAACGAGATAGGCTGAGACATAGGGACTTCTGGGGTTTGAGCACCAGCTGCGGGCAAGATTTTTCGAGGCTAAATTTGGTTTATTTATAAAGTACGGTAAATCTATCGGAAAAACGTACTTAAAATGTTAAAATTCGGCGAGTAGTGCAATTCATCGGATTTTCATGGAAAAAATCAAAGCAGTTCTGGAGAAACTCCCCAGTTTGTCCTGGCTCAATAGCGCTAGACACAGGGTTCAAGATCAGTTCCAGGTGGCAGTTCAAGACCCCGCTAAGGTGTTTACCCTCAAGAATCTTAGAGGCGGCTTGCTCGTCGGAGTGGGCTACCTACTTTCTCCGCTCTGCTGGTGGAATGATCTCATCTTTAACCTGCCGATCGCCTATGCCTTTGGGTCTATTTGCAACAGGCTGTCTCCAGGTTGGCTGCTGCCAGGTGCCATCGCAGGGTATTGGCTGTCCAATCTGGTCGGCATCCTGATGATGCAGTTTGGGCTGGTCAATATATTTCAGGGGCAGCCCCAAGACCGCAATCTAAAGCAGGAACTGCTGACGGGTGTAGTCACCTCTACGGTCTACACCCTAATTATCTTGGCATTAGTCCAGCTCAAGATTTTGGATGCCCCCAACTTGTTTGCCAACGAATCGGCAATTAGCCTCAGCTCCCTTTTGGCGATACCGATGCACTAGCGTTTGGGAAAATTCATTGCACCAAGGCAGTTCCTATGAGTCACGCTCTATTGACCGGACTGAGTTTTTTTGTAGGTATCGTAGTAGGTCTAACGGGCATTGGGGGAGCCTCCTTGATTACACCCATGCTAATTTTGGTGTTTCAGGTTCCACCGGCGATCGCTGTGAGTTCGGATGTGATGGCCGCCACCCTGATGAAAATCGTGGGTGGAGCCAAACACTGGCAACAGCAAACATTAGATCTACAGGTCGTAAAGTGGTTAGCCCTGGGGAGTGTACCCGGTTCACTAATGGGGGTTGGGATGCTGCACCTACTCCGCCAGACCAGTACGCTAGATTTTGATGCCATCTTACTGCAGCTAATTGGCGCGACCTTGTTTCTGGTCACGGGGATCGCCCTGCTGCAAATGCTGCTATTGATTCTGGCCCCCCAGTTCCAACTGCCTGCTCTACCCAAGCTAGATCTGGAGACATTGGCGGGGAAAATTTGGGCGATCGCCATTGGTGCAGCGTTGGGTTGTGTGGTTGGGTTAACCAGTGTCTCTTCAGGTTCCATGTTTGCCTTAGTGCTGATTGCTTGCTTTCAGCTAGAGGCCCGTAAGCTGGTGGGAACAGACATTGTTCAAGCGGCCATCTTGCTGACTTTTACGGCAATTGGCCATTTAACCCTGGGAACAGTGGACTGGAGCCTGGTTGTACCCATTTGGATAGGCTCTGTGCCAGGCGTATTGCTGGGTGCCAAGATCTGCCAACAGGTTCCCCAACGGGCATTGCGGTTCATAATTTATGCAATTTTAGTCATGGTCAGTTGGAAATTAGTCCATCCCATATAAATCAACAAACCATAAAAATCGCTTCGGTTGCTTATAGTTAAAGAACTCTACTCATTCAGTATTGAATCAACGAATGCCCCATCGTGATCCTGCGACGCGTCTGCAATCCTTTAGTCAGTTTTTTAAGTCCTGGTTAGGCAAGCACTGGCAGTGGATGGTCATGCTGCTCTTGGGAATCTATATTCCCTTACAAATTTTTATCATCCTGGCTTTAGAAATTTGGCAGCACGAGGGCGGACTACATTGGGATATCGCAATTTTAGAGCGAGTTCACAGCGTTGCTAATGCCAAGCTTGATATCTTTGTTAGAACATTCACCCATTTTGGCGCAAGTTGGGGAGTTTTTCCCCTGTTTGTGGCAATTTCTATTGTTCTACTCTCCTATCGACGATGGCGATCGCTCACCTATTTCCTGATCAATGGACTGGGATGCGGGGTGATCAATCAGGCTGGCAAAAACTTCTGGCACCGGCAACGTCCCGCCCTATGGGAGTATCCACCCGAGCCGGGATTCTCTTTCCCGAGCGGACATGCCATGTCGAGCATGATGTTGGTAGCAGGATTGGTTGTGCTGATGTGGGGAACCCGCTGGCGTTGGCTAGTTCTGGGCTTTGGCAGTCTCTTTGTAGTGGCAATTGGTTGGACGCGCCTGTACTTGGGTGTCCATTATCCCAGCGATATTGTGGCAGGTTGGATGGTTGCACTCTCTTGGGCGATCGGCGTGAGTTTGGTGGTCCGTCCCCACTTCAAACCGCCGAATTTACTGAAAGATCAAGCTGAAGATACCGTTCCTGAAGATGAGCTGATTCCGCAAGGATGATGGATTTGAACAACTGATGGATTTGAACAACGGAGATGCCGCCAATCCGATCAGTTCATTCGAACATGATCGTGTTTAAGGACTCTAAAGGAACCGTGAACACATAGTAAATGACGCCTGCTCCTAACGTCAGAATGGCTAAACTGGAGAGCAAAATCCACCGATCCGCAGGTTCATAGTTATCCTCATCAATGTCATACCGAACTGCAAAATAGTGTTGCGTCGAGAGCAGCACCGTCAGCATCCCTACCATAGAGAAAGCTAATCCTAACTTCCAGCCTGCACCGGGCGGTTGAGGTGCCATAGGGGGACGAAGCAGCCGCAGACGAACAATCAGCACCCCAAACCCCATCAAGGCGATCGCGCTACGCATCCAGGCTAAATAAGTGCGCTCATTGGCTAAATGATCCCGAACGCGATCAGAACTCCGTTTTTTAGGCTTTACTTTCTCTGCCATCGCTTCTGGTCCAGGCTTAGAGAATAACTGCATCGATCTCGCCTCTCTTGATTCAACTCATAACTGAACTAATAACTAAACGTATTGACACCCTTGTAGAGAACCGATCAATGCAAATTCTGCGCTTACGCTGATGATTCGAATTTGCGTTATCTACAAGTATTAGTAAGATACGCTTTCAAATATTGAATTCTTGTATCTTCTCATACTTTAATTGCGATCGCAGGCAGACTTTACAGTCATACTTTAAAAAACCAACTCAGGCAATCGATAAACCGATAGGGGCGCGATCGCTGTGCCCCTATCCTTGTTTAACCTGCAGGCTGTTTGGCTGATTAGTCTTCGATCGGTGCATTCGGCACTTGAGCATCGACATCGGTTTGAGACAAACTAGGAATGTCCCAAGTGCCTTCACCCGCTGCGAAAATTTTGGCAGGAGCTACATTGAATTCCACAGCGCTAGTATCGGGATTAGTTTTAGCAACCAACTGAGTACCCGGCACAAGTTTTACCGCCAGCGGTTCAGCTAATTCCTGATCGGCAATTCCAGCCACTTTGACCCCCGTGGGCAGGAACACACCATCACAATTCCAATCATCATCAGTCACTTCACCGTCTCTCAGGTAATAGAGCGTACTTTGTGCAGAGGTAAAGTTAGCTTTTTTCTGAGGTTTGTGAGCATAAACTGCCAATGTTTTGCCCGTCTGATTGAGGCACTGGGCCCATCCGCTTGAAGACTCCAAAATGTACTTTTGCAACTGCAATTCACCAATTTTCTGCTGCAACCCAGCGGCATCATACTTCGTATCTTCGAGCGTATCTTGAGCTTGCAGCAGCTTACTCAGGGTTTGCGTGACTTCAGTATAGTCATCACTTTGAGTCAGGCGAGGTCGATCTGCCCAAGCGGGCTGCATGATGGATACATTCACTAAAAAGAACAACACAATCCCAACAATTTTCAAAAGTTGCATCAGATTTCTCCTGAATAGCGGTTAATCGTAACGAGACCGACAGAACCCAAAAAATAACATGCCATCTGTAAACATTAGAAACAGACTTGCATACAAGTTAGTCATTGAATCAATCAGCAACATAGCACCAAACTAAAATCATCACAAAGAATGTTACTGAGAACACTTTTTGTATTCTGCAGTCCATAAAACTGCTGCCGTCTTGCTGCTGCAATTTATTCCTCAGCTTCAGCAGCAGGCAGCACACTCCGGCTTAGCGTCATCATGTAGCAGCAGGCAGCCCCTAAAGTCAGCATCAGCAACCCTCGATCTTCTAAGGTATGGCTCTCTATCAAGATCATGATCCCTAAGCCAATCAAAACGAAAGGGACAAACTGATTCCCATAGCGAGTCAAACCTTCAGCGATCGCCGGAATCTGAGTGAGCCGATCGGCCGTGTAGCACCAGACTCCAACTAGCGAAAAGAACACGCTGAGAACTACTACGAGGCTTTCCCAGGTGCAGCTGGCAAATAAGGGCACATAAATCCCCACATTATCGCCCCCGTTAGCAAAGGTGACAGCTGCAACCCCGTAGGTTTGGGGGGAAAGCAAGCTGCCTAAGGGCGAAGGCGTGGGCTGCAGATCCAGGCTGTCATCAGCAGCCGCTTCCTCCCGATTGAGGAGGCGATTCAGTCCAATGGCGATCGGCACAATGCCCAACATGCCGATCCAAGCCTCCGGTAAAAACAGGCTACCGAAAAAACCAGGTAGGCTGGCCAGCACCAGTGTGGCAAAACCTAGATATTGACCCATAACAATATGACGCCGCCGAAAGAGGGCATCGGCTTGAGAGAAGAACAGCAGCAGAATCACAATGTCATCTAGATTAGTGGCGGTAAATGCCGTGATGCCGGTAGAGATAGAGGGGAGTAAACCATTCATAGCCAGGATGGAAAAGGTAAAGAGTAGAAAAGAGCGCTAGAGAGAGAGCTGGCAGGACTGCTTAGCGCCTGACATCGTTGAAGCTGAGGTGAATGGCTTCAATTTCACGCTGCATCCTGCGGACAATTTTGGGCGATCGCATTCTTTGAATCATGAACCAGCCGCAGCCCAAGGCTAAGTAGAGCAAGAATAAGTAGGGAAAAGTATTGTAGGGTGCTGCTGGAACTGGAAACAGATTGCTACCGGGAATCCCAACGGTTCCCATAATGGGGATCAGCATAAAGGCAACCCCTAAGACCGAGAAGACAACATCCATCGGGCGCAGTTGACCCATACGATACAGATAAACTGGAGCAGCCACCGACACCAGAATGTACACCAGCAAAAACCCATAGGTACAGAGCGTTCCCAAATACCCCATACTGACAAACGGCTGAAGACCAAACAAAGTCATGACCGCAGGCACCAAGAAGGTGATCATGGAAGATAAGGCGATCGCCGTATGGGGCGTCAAGTTCGTGTCATGTGCCACCCCCAGCGCCTCAGGCAGCAAGCCATGACGAGACATCATAAAGAACACCCGAGCAGCAGGGTTAATACAAGCCAGGATGCAGGCGAAGAAGCTCATCAATGCACCCAGGTTAATCACCGTTCCCAAAAATCCGACACCTGCCTGATTTGCCAGGAACATGAGAGGCTCCTCGCTGGTCGCCAAATCTGCAGATGTGCCGCTAAAGCCCAGCACTTCAATGTAGGACATCAAAATAAAGAAGATGCCTGCTTGCACCGTGCTTTGCATCACAGCTTTAGGAATAGTCTTCAGGGGCTTTTGAGCTTCATCTCCTAATGAGGTGGCACTTTCAAACCCAGAAAAGCCAAATACCACCAGCACCACGCCCATGGCAATACCACCCGGCGTTGAGTTGTGAAGGGTGAGCTGAGAGAAGTCAATCGCAAACCCTTTTTGCACCCAGACAATCATGCCCAAGAGCGCAATCGAGGCGATCGAAACGCCTTCTAGCCACAGCATGGCTTTTGCCGATAGCTGAATATCTTTATAAGCGGCATAACAGGAAATGCTGGCACCGATCGCCAATAGCGTCAGAATATGAGTATGAATGCCGATATGGCTCAGCAACGCTTGTCCAAAGTTAGCAAAGCCGCAGAGAACCGCCATTCCAGTAAACAGGTAAGCTAGAATCAGACCCCAAGCACAGATCACACCCGCCGTTGGCCCCAGTCCTTTAGCAATGTAAGTATAAAGGGAACCAGGCGAGGCAGAACGGCGCGCAAACTGGTTGATATTGATGCTAACGAATACCAACCCCACCAAACCAATCAGGAAGCTCAGCCAAGTGCCGTTTCCAGAGAGGGCAAAAATCAAGCCTAAGTTAGCAGCAGGTGTCGTGGTGGGTGCAATCACAGCGATCGACTGAGCAATCACCTCTCCATAGGAGAGACAGTCGCGTCTCAAGCCATGAGTACTTGGAATTGGAATTTCAGCAGTCATCTAAAAGCTCTCCGGCTTATAAACATTCCATGGAATAGGGCGAGCCGAATCGAGTCCATCTGTAGCACACTCAGTCTGTGCCAGACCTTAGCTTCGACAAAATCCATAGCTCTCAATTTAATGTCTGCAATCAATAGAATCAAATACTCTTTTTTGTCAAAATGATAAATAGAAATGATTATCTTTTAGGATTAGGAGATGTACTCAAAGATTCAGTATCAGGTTGATCAAAATAGTTATCATCGTGATGCAATTTTTAATCAATAGATATTCCCTACTTACCAACCGGGGAATACGCAAAATTTTTCTATAAGGAATTCAAAAGCCTGATGGGATCATGATCCCCACTTTCCCGATTTTCCGACAGGAAAATTGTACAAAGCCCAAAACTGGTCTAGCCGTGACCCAAGTCGCGAATGAAGTTTCCTTCACCTCATTTCTGAGAGGAAAAGTCGGGATTCAGGACAGCTAACCCCCAGATGGAAACCGTAAGTCCATCTGCCGACTTTAGGGTTTCATCACGAAAGTATTGTTGAGGAGTATTGTTGAGGAGTATGACAAAAACCAATGACGCTTGAACAACTGCGAATTTTTTTAACCGTTGCAGAACATTTACACTTCACTCGGGCTGCCGAAGAACTCTACATCACCCAACCTGCGGTCAGTGCCGCCATCCATTGTCTGGAACAAGAATATGGCGTCAAGCTGTTCCATCGGGTAGGTCGGCGGATTGAAATTGCCGATGCGGGCAAGTTGCTACAGGTCGAAGCTCAAAAAATTCTTGAGCAGGTGTCCTTGACCGAGCGAGGCTTGCGAGAGTTAAACAACTTGCAGCAAGGCGAGCTGAGAGTGGGTTCTAGTTTAACGATCGGCAACTACTGGCTCCCCGAAAAAATCAGCAAATTTAAGCAGCAGCATCCTGGGATTACCGTCCACTGCGCCCTTGCTAATGCAGAAGAAATTTGTACAGGTACGGCCACAGGATTATTTGATATTGGTTTGGTGACCGGTGAAGTCAAGCCTGCACTCAAACAAACGCTCCAACCAGAAGTCGTAGGCAGCGATCGCCTGCAAATTGTAGTTGGCAAATCTCATCCCTGGTTTGAGCGAACCCAAGTTCCGGTTGCAGAACTCACCCATACCGCCTGGGTGATGCGCGAACCAGGTTCGGGAGCCCAACAAATGTTAGAACAAGCCTTGCAAAGCTGGGGGATTCCGCTGGATCAATTAAAGGTGGCGTTGGTGCTGAACAGCAGCGAAATGGTAAAAGCGATAGTAGAGAGCGGGGTGGGTGCAGCCGCGATTCCAGAACTCATGGTGAAAAACGAGCTGAAGCTGGCCACACTACGGTCGATTCAGGTGCTGGATACGCGAGTGCAACCCCACGCCCCGTTAGCG
>DATNOY010000793.1:0-3200 GCA_036703495.1 Coleofasciculaceae cyanobacterium | reverse complement strand
CCGCGATCCAGGTGCCGTTCTGGGATTGGCTGGGGCGAAGCAGTTCTTCAACTTGTTGAATCACCTGCTGCTGCTGATCGGCAGAAAGCTGAGATAAAAAACTGCTGGCAAACATCTGTAGCCAGTTGGCTAACCCTCCAGATTCTAGCGGAGTGGGGCGATCGAACAGTACGGCATAGTTGACTTCAAACCCCTGTTGTTCCAGTCGAGTAGCATATTCGCCAATGCTAGGGAAATACCAGGGGTTCACCGGCTGGCAGCCGATCGCCTCTAGCGCTTGATACAATGCCTGCACAATCGCGGCAACATTGCCCTGCCCGCCAAACTCGGCAACCAAGCGTCCACCCGGTTTTAAGGCTTGTCGGATGCAGCGAATCACGGCATCGGCTTCTGGAATCCAATGCAGAACAGCATTAGAAAATACGGCATCCAACGGTATATCGACCTGAAAATTGCGGGCATCTGCGATCGCAAATTCAATCTGCGGATAAGTTTGTCGCGCTTTTTCGATCATGGCAGGGGAAGCATCCATGCCTTGAGCGATCGCCCCACGGGTCGCAATTTTCTCAGTCAGCTGTCCTGTGCCGCAGCCCAGGTCTAAAATGCGTTCACCGGGTTGCGGCGATAAAAGTTCTAGCAGCGATTCGCCATATTGCCAGACAAAGGCATGGTGTTCATATCGGGCGGTGTCCCAGGTTTGGTTTGGCATGAGGCTGGCTTGAGTCGGGATTAACCTCAGCCTAAGCGGCAGCTTTTATAGATGTCCAATATATTGTTTCAAGAGATTTAATACTTTGGAAATATTAGAGAGCAGGTTGATCCACTTCAACAACTGTCACAAGATGAACTGCCAGGGGATGGAACCCACTGCATTATAAAGAGGTGTGAGGAGCAAATATCGAATTAAAAAACCCCTGGAGTCGAAACAAGGACAGACGCCCAGGGGTTTTTTATTGGCTTTCATTGGCATTGTTTCTATAAGCCTGAGATCATTAGCCTGAAAAGGCTGGGCTTGAAGTTGTCGTGCTGCACGCCTTTAGGCGCAAAGATGCATTAGCGAACCGACACCAGTTACACTAGGTGATTGTCTGATACCCCACAGAGTCATGACTACTCGCCTCCAGTCCAACCTGTTCCGCCCGGATATTGATGCCATGGCTGGCTATGTGCCAGGAGAGCAGCCCAAGCCCGGTACAAAGATTCTTAAGCTCAACACCAACGAAAATCCTTATCCGCCTTCAGCGGCAGCACTGGCGGTTCTGCGCAGTATTGAGAGCGAATGGCTGCGGCGTTACCCCGATCCCTATGCCAATGAGTTTCGGCAGGCAATCAGTGAAGCGCTGCAGATCCCGGCTGATTGGATTGTGGTGGGTAATGGCAGCGATGATGTGCTCAATATCGTCATCCGTGCCTGTGCCGGTCTGGGGCGACCCGTGGTCTATCCTATGCCTACCTATGTGCTGTACCGGACGCTAACAGAAATTCAGCCTGCGGCAACGGTAGAAATTCCCTACGGCGAAGACAATCGCTTGCCAATTGAAGAATTAGTAGCAGCTAACGGAGCAGTGACGTTTATTGCTTCACCCAATAGTCCCTCTGGACATGCAGTAGCGATCGCCGATCTGCGACAGCTGGCATCCAGGGTATCCGGCGTTTTGGTCATCGATGAGGCCTATGTAGACTTTGCCGAAGAAACCGCCCTGCCCCTAGTCCAAGAATTTGACAATGTGATCATCAGCCGCACGCTGTCTAAGGGCTACTCTTTAGCAGGGTTGCGTTTGGGGTTTGGGATTGCCAACCCTCAGTTGCTCAGCGGTCTATTTAAGGTCAAAGATAGCTACAACATTGATGCGATCGCTTGTGCAGTGGGAGCTGCTGCCATGCGCGATCAGGCTTACAAAAACGAATGTGCTGAGAAGGTGAAAGCCTCGCGCGCTAAGCTGGCGATCGACCTGAAGCAGCTAGGCTTTCAGCTCCAGGAATCTCAAACTAATTTTCTGTTGGCCCAGCCGCCCGGCCATGCAGAGCAAATTTACTTGGGACTCAAGGAACGGGGAATTTTGGTGCGCTACTTCAAGCAGCCTGGTTTAGAGGATAAGCTGCGAATTACAGTCGGCACAGATGAACAAAACCAGCTATTGCTGGAGGCACTGCTGCACTTGGTATAGCTGCATTTGGTATAGATGACACAGCGGCAATAGCACCCGAAATTGACCCTCCCCCAGATTTATCCAGAGGAGGGTCAATGGGTTAAACTTTGCTAATTCCTATTGAGCTGTTGGTTTTGGTTGAGTGGCAATGACAGGTTAACTCTCTGTTGGGGCTGCGGCTGCACTTCTCGCACATCAAACCCGTCGTTGGAGATTCTTACGCGGGTTTCGGGTTCGGGCTGTTGATAAATTCCAATATTGACCCGATTGCCGTCTGATGAAATGCTGGGACGAAGCTGCGAGTGATCTCTATCTAAATCAACTCGAAGACCATTGCCTAACTGAATCTCTTGGGCAAAGGCAGGAGTAGCACTCAGCATCATCAGTCCTACTAATGCTGTGCCTAGGAAGCCAAACTTCGAATTACGCTTCATGAGCTGTGCCTCTCTTGAAGTGACTACAGTAACCATGATGAAAAAGAATCTATGAGATGCCAACTCTCGTAAGTCCCAGATGAGCTAACGCACTGGTTTCTCCTCTAATCCCACTCTGGAAATCCCACTCTGGGCGGGTGTTACTCTCGAATATCTAAGGCATGATTAAGGGTGCATCTCTTCTGCAAAGGCTTATGAAAGCATCCTCTCCCCAGACCGCTAATTCAGGAATGGGTTTGCCGATCGCTACTCTCATTGCCATCTTCGCTACGCTAGTAGTCAATGCGCTCTCCAATTTCTTTCCACCCGCAGGCTTAAACATCGGCGCGATCGCCAACACGGTGCTTCAGGGTGTGCAAATCACGCCAGCAAACTATGCATTTGCTATTTGGGGCGTGATTTATCTAGGGTTGATTGCGTATGGACTCTACCAGTTTCAGCCTGCTCAGCGAGGCGATGCCACCCTTCGTCGGGTTGATGTTTTGCTAATCATTGCCTGCCTAGCTCAAAGTGCCTGGGTTTACCTGTTTACACTGCAGCAATTTTGGGCGTCAGTGCTGGCTATGCTGCTGATTTTGCTGCCCTTGATTGGCGCTTATCTGCAATTGGCAGGACG
>DATNOY010000792.1:0-3285 GCA_036703495.1 Coleofasciculaceae cyanobacterium | reverse complement strand
GAGCAGGAAGCGCGATCGGTAAGCGATAATCGCAAAGGTGACCTTTGCAGAGATTCTTGCCGTGCGCTTCGATATCATCACCCTATTTCCCGACTTTTTCGCTTCGCCCCTCAGCTCGGGCTTGTTGGGCAAAGCCTTAGCGAAGGAGATAGCCACGGTTCACCTCGTCAACCCGCGCGACTTTACAACCGATCGGCATCATAAGGTAGATGACGAACCCTACGGCGGGGGGGTAGGTATGTTGATTAAGCCTGCCCCAATTTTTGATGCGGTGGAGTCTGTGCCGGTTTTGCCACGTCGGGAAGTGATTCTGATGACGCCTCAAGGGCAAACTATGAACCAGAAGATGTTCCAAGAGCTGGGAACCTATGACCAGCTTGTCTTGATCTGCGGACATTATGAAGGCATTGATGAGCGCGTCCTTCACCTCGTGACTCGTGAGGTCTCATTGGGGGATTTTGTCCTCACCTGTGGCGAAATTCCTGCCCTAACGCTATTGAATGGTGTGATTCGGCTCTTGCCTGGAACGGTTGGCAAGGAAGAATCGCTGAAACTGGAAAGCTTTGAGGCTGGACTGTTGGACTATCCGCAATATACCCGCCCTGCTGAGTTTCGGGGCATGAAGGTGCCGGATGTGCTGCTGTCGGGAAATCACCAGGCGATCGCCCACTGGCGCAAGCAGCAGCAGATAGAACGGACACGCGATCGCCGTCCTGACCTGTGGCAAGCCTGGCTAGAGCAGCAGCAGCTAGAGCAGTAGGGACTAGCGGTAGGGACTAGAGCACCCCTGGGTTTACTGCCCGAAAACCAGCTGTGATCCCTTCTCCAAAGCCCCTTTATCTCACTTTTTGAGACTTCCTTAAGGATTTTCTAATCCTATCCATCATTACTTTGTATGCCTGCTCACGATTTGCTGCATTGCGACAATGTAAAAAACAGGTAACATTGAAGGTGAATCACCCCTACAACAGCAGCTATTGTGTTTGTCCTTCACGGTTACGAATATCTTCTAGGATTCGTGATTGTTTGTAGCCTGGTGTGTGCTGCGGCAATCATCCTTTCTAACTTGCTCGCTCCTCGCCGCAAAGGCGTAGAGCGACGCACCACCTACGAGTCTGGTATGGAGCCGATTGGCGCAGCCTGGATTCAGTTCAACATCCGCTACTACATGTTTGCACTGGTGTTCGTGATCTTTGATGTAGAAACTGTGTTTCTGTATCCTTGGGCGGTCGCGTTCAACCAACTGGGTCTGCTGGCCTTCATTGAAGCTCTAGTTTTTATTGGCATTTTGGTTGTGGGTCTGGTCTACGCTTGGCGTAAAGGAGCACTGGAATGGTCATGAATCTCCCAGCTTCCGGCGACGCCGAGAAGCTTTTGAATCCGATTGGGCGTCCTCAGGTGACTCAGGACTTGTCAGAAAACGTGATTCTGACCACTGTGGACGATCTGCATAACTGGGCCCGCCTCTCTAGCCTCTGGCCCTTACTCTATGGAACAGCTTGCTGTTTCATTGAATTTGCTGCGTTGATCGGGTCACGGTTTGACTTCGATCGCTTTGGTCTGTTGCCTCGGTCTACCCCGCGTCAGGCTGATCTAATCATCACGGCAGGCACCATCACGATGAAGATGGCTCCAGCTCTCGTGCGGCTGTATGAGCAAATGCCTGAGCCTAAGTATGTTATTGCGATGGGAGCCTGCACCATTACAGGTGGTATGTTTAGTACAGATTCGCCCAGTGCAGTGCGGGGTGTCGATAAGCTAATTCCTGTCGATGTCTACATTCCGGGCTGTCCTCCTCGACCGGAAGCGATCATTGACGCGATTATCAAACTGCGCAAAAAAATCTCTAATGAAGCCCTGCAAGAGCGGGGTTCGCAGGGTCAAACCCACCGCTACTACAGCGTCCCCCACAAGCTCAAGTCTGTGCCCGATATTTTCACAGGCAAGTATGTGCAGGCAGAATCCCGTCAGGCCCCGCCACCTGAGCTGATGGAAGCGATGGGAATGCCGATTTCGCCTGAATTGCAACCCGAAAAGGAGACTGTTGATCGTGGCTGAAGAAAATCCAACGCCGGAAGCAGCAACGCCAGAAGCAACCCAGCTTGTTGAAGCGGGAAAGACGTCGCGGTGGCTGACTGAAAACGGCTTTGAGCATGAGGTGATTGAGGCGGATCATCAGGGCGTTGAGGTGCTGAAGATCGATCGCGACTTCTTGTTACCTTTTTGTACAGCGCTCTACGCCTATGGGTTTAACTGTCTGCAGTGTCAGGCGGCTTATGACACAGGGGCAGGTGGAGATCTAGTTAGCACATATCATCTGATCAAGGTCAGCGATGATGCCGATCGCCCTGAAGAAGTGCGAGTCAAGGTATTTTTGCCCCGAGAAAACCCTACAGTGCCTTCGGTTTACTGGATTTGGAAAGGGGCTGACTGGCAAGAACGGGAAAGCTATGACATGTTTGGCATCATCTACGAAGGGCATCCCAACCTCAAGCGGCTGCTGATGCCGGAAGACTGGAAGGGCTGGCCGTTGCGGAAGGACTATATTAGTCCTGATTTCTACGAACTTCAGGATGCTTATTAAGCGCTCTGTCTCATGGAATTCCTATAAAAAGCGCGATCGATCGATCGCGCTTTTTGCTTGTTGACCAGCCTCATCGCTGATCTTTGATAATCTGGCTCAGGAAACCAGTGCTGGCTGATACCGGATGCCAGCCTGCTTGAACCGATCGAGGGCTTGCTGCAGGCGATCACAATCGGCAATCAAGCTAATCCGCACATAGCCTTCACCGCCCGAGCCAAAGGCATTGCCAGGCGTTACCACGACTCCGGTCTGCTGCAGCACAGACAGGGCAAAATCTGTGGAACTGGTGCCTGGAGGGCAGGGCACCCAGAGATACATAGTGGCTTTAGTTTTCGGCACATCCCAACCCAGTTCTGCCAGTCCTTTGATCAAGAAGTCACGCCGAGTTCGGTAGCGGGCCTGCACTTCATGCAGATAGACATCGGGCAAGTTAAGCGCAGTTTCTGCAGCCGTTTGCAGCGCTGCAAAAATACCGTAATCCAGGTTAGTTTTGAGCGTCCGCAAGCCCTGGATGATGTGGCGATTGCCTACCACAAAGCCAACTCGCCAGCCGGCCATGTTATAGGTTTTAGACATGGTGTGAAATTCGACGCTAATGTCTTTCGCACCTGGAATTTCGAGCAAACTGGTAGGCTGATAGCCATCGAAGGCTAATTCTGCGTAGGCCTGGTCATGCACCAGCATGATTTCGTATTTGCGAG
>DATNOY010000791.1:0-5923 GCA_036703495.1 Coleofasciculaceae cyanobacterium | reverse complement strand
CAGGCAATTTTGCTAGGGTTGACGATCGCAGGGGCTTGGTCTGTTATGGCTCGAGTCGATGTGGTGGTTGCGGCTAAAGGTAAATTAGAACCGCTCTCCCAATCTCAGGCAGTGCAATCTAAAGTGGGTGGCGTGGTGACGGCTGTAGCCGTGCGGGAAGGGCAAAAGGTAAAGCAAGGACAATTGCTGTTGCAGCTCGACAAAGCTGAACTGCAAAACCAACTAGAAGCCTTATTGGTGCAGCAAAATCAACTCATGACCGAGATGGCGGTGCTGCGGCAGGCTCGTCAAGGGGCTTCTGCCAACGCTTTGGCGCAGAGCGGAGCCGATATTTCGCCAGAACTGCTGAATCGGGTGAAAGAGCGCACCCTCCTCGTCGCCCAGATTACGGGCGATCCGAGCGGTTTAGCACCGGAGCAATTTCAACGCTATACCTTGTTCCAGCAGCAGTTACAAGATCGGCTGGCGGTCAACAATCTACAGGGTTCCAGTTTGCAGGCCCAAGTTGCCGAAACAGAGTCAAAGTTAGCACAGACTGAGTTTCAACGAGATGTGGAGCAGAAGCTGATGTCTCAATTGCAGCCTTTGCTCACCCAAGGAGCCATCTCGCGGGCAGACTTTTTGCAACGGGTAATCAATGTGAACGGGCTACAAAGCCAGGCGAATCAGAACACGCTCCAAAGAAGTCAGCTCCAGATCAACCAGATTCAAAGCCAGGTACAAACCCGACAGCAGATTGCTACTGACTACCAAAATTTACAAAGCCAATTGGCAGCACTCGATGCCGAATTTGACGCGACTATTAAAAACAACCAGCGCCAATTAATTCAGGTCAACTCTCAGCTCAACCAAATTCAGCTTAATCTTAAAGATCAAGACATCCATGCCCCCGCCGATGGTGTTGTCTTTAATCTAGGGCCTAAGCTACCGGGTGTGGTGGCTCAGCCTGGACAGGTATTGCTTCAGGTGGTTCCCAGCGAATCCTTGACGGCGCGAGTGCAGGTTGCCAATGTCGATATTGCTAATATTCGCGAGGGTATGCCGGTTGATGTTCGCGTTGATGCCTATCCATTCACTGAATTTGGTGCAGTGCAAGGCACAGTGACTCAAATTGGCAATGAGGCGATGACAGACAACACACAGCCCGGACAACAGCCTGTTTTTCCCGTCGAGGTACAAATTGATCAGCAGTTTTTAGAAAGCCATTCTAAGCAACTGCCGCTGACTCCGGGTATGACGTTAATTGCGAACATTAAGGTTCGCTCACGGGCTCCCATTAGCTACGTTGCGGATGAACTAATCCGAGCCTTCGATGGGATGCAATCGATTCGCTGATGTGAATCAATTCCATCGCCATTGATAGGGCTATGCACTCAGATGAGGACTGCCATATAGATCAGGTATGAGATAAAGCTAAGAGGGGTTTGGAGATTTAATCTCCAAACCCCTTAACTTATTTGGAATGACTGTTATGTCAGTGAGGGTATAGCTGCCGGGTACATACCCCCTTCAAGCCTACCGTGTACACACAACTTGCCCTCATCCCCCGACCCCTTCTCCCAAGTAGGGAGAAGGGGAGTTGGAAGGGTCTCTGCAGTTCGTTTCCTCCTCTCCTACTGCTGAGAGGGGCTAGGGGGTGAGGGCAAACCGCTCAAGCTGGGAATTTCAAAACTTGTGTATACACCGTAGCCACTTCAAGCAGGCTCACGGCAGATCGGAGCGCTTTACTGTAGCAGTATTAATATATAGCAGTCCTATTTGATTTGTGGAATAGTTTGTGAAAGGTGGGGCGGGCTGCGCCCGCCCCACCTTTCACAAACCATTTAGGATTGCTATAGCGGTTTGCACTCAGCTAAAACCAAATTATTTTTTGAGAACTTCGCCCCGCAAGGCTTTCAAAAAATAATCACTTGATTCAGTTGAAAATTGCTACAGAGGTGAGACAGGATGCAGAGGTAAAACTGGGGGACTGTGCCTCTACCTACCCCTATTACTCCCACCTCTCCCACCTCTCCCACAACCAAGCCCCCTCGATCGCTCATGGTCATCAAGGGGGCTTTATAGGGGACTTTATGAAGGGCTTTACGGAGAGTCGGCTGGGGTAGTTTTACGCCTCAACTACAAGGCGATCGACCGGGCGAGCAATACAGCACAAAATATAGCCTGCCTCTTGGTCGGCCGCGGTCAGCGCCATCGGTTGCCCATTGTATTGAACCTGACCTTCACGAACTGCAACTTTACAAGCTCCGCAGGAACCCACCCGACAAGCGTTGCGAATCGCAATCCCCTCTTGTTCTGCCAGTTCTAGAACAGAGCTATTGCCATCGGCTGGAACATTTTTGCCAGATTGAGCGAAATTAACGATCGGGGCAGTTTTCAGCGCCTGGGCAGTGCCTTTGCCGTTGCTGGTTGCCGGGGTGTGGGAAGCCGCCGAGGAGGTAGCTAAGGCAGCAGCCTGGGCAGGCGTCATTTTTTTGCTGCCATTCATCGTTTGATGGGCGGGTTGGGGTCTGCCGTTGCTCGTGGCTGGAATAGTGAGCTGCGTCGGCGTAACCCCTTTAACTGCGGTTTGAGACGCAGCCACTTTTGCACCGCCAAAACTTTCTTGCTTGTACTGCTCCATTGGAAAGTTAACCGCTTCCAGCAGAGATTTAACCGTTTGCACAAAGCCATTCGGGCCGCACACATAAACATGGCGATCGAGCAAATCTGGCACCACTAGCTGCAACATCGTTTGAGAAATTCTTCCTGTTAATCCCATCCAGGAATTTCTAGTCGAGTGCTGAGTCATGGTGACGGCCAGATGAAAATTCGGCATTTGAGCCGACATAGTCGCCAATTCAGTCGCAAAGATCAAATCTTCAGGCGTGCGGGCGCTATGCAGAAATACGACATCACAATTGGCTACAGTATCTTGCACCCAGCGCGACATAGACATCATGGGTGTAATGCCACTGCCCGCCGAAATCATCAGCATCTTGGAAGGTGGATTCGGTAGACAAGTAAACTGACCCATGGGAGTCCCAACTAGTTTGACGCGATCGCCTACTTTTAAAGAATTGTGCAGCCAGTTAGAAACCAAACCCGGCGGAATATCAGGGCGATTAGGCGGACTAGGCTCTCGCTTGACGGTGAGACTGAGGTGATAGGGACGGGTTGGAGACGAAGAGATGGAGTAAGAACGCAAGACAGGTTTGCCCTCAATTTCAACCTCCAAATTGACAAATTGTCCTGGCTTGTATGTAAACAGGATGGGTGGCTCGGCAACAAAACAAAACGTCTTGGCATCGGGGGTCTCATCAATAATGCGACAACAGCGAACCGATAAATCTCCGGTCCAAGATCGCTCTGTAGGCGGCAATGGGTGCGGCAGTTCGAGAGCCACCTCAGACGGGGTATAAGAGGGCGGCTCTAATTCTTCAACGTGTAAATAGGTTTCCCCGATTTGTAGCAAATCCCCTTTGCTAAGCAATCGCTTATCATTTGCCTCGACAATCTCACCATTGAGAGAGGAGCCAGAAGTGCTGCCCTCATCTAAAAAGTAATAGTTGCCCTCTTGATAAATAATTCGTCCATGTACTCGACTCACTTCCTGAGCAGACAGTACTAGATCACAGGTCGCATATCTTCCAATCACCCACTCCAGCTGTTCAGGGTAAGACTGGACAAGAGTATGCATACCAAACTCCTGCTGCTCGAAGTTCACCGACTTAATTTTCAACATATGCAATCTCCCATATAGTCAATTCGTCTGTACAACTTAATCTCTGGCTATTTCTGCAAGAGAAAGCGGGTCTGAAGGTCTGTCTCAAAATCCTTGAGCCCCAGACATTCCCTTGCCTCACGGCAGAAGACAGCAGTCTGAAATCCGCCGCAGGCAAAGGAATTACGTCCTGAAAATCACTGTGAATTAGGATGTTACCGCCGCCACTTGGCAGGAGTAATAGCACGACCGATCTTGCGATTAGGTTTGGATATCGCCTTAGGCAGGGGCTTAGCCACGGTTCGGGCTAAAGTTTCTGAATCTTGACCTGCCGTTGCTAATCGAGCAGCAGAGGTTACCAAAATTTCTGGATGAGTTGCAGCAATGTTTTGAATTGCCGTGAAGTGGTCAGTATCTTGGATCTGCAAATCTTGACGCAATTTTCTACAAAATTCAAAGCTTTGCGAAGCATCTGTGACTTGTTGAGTTAACAAATCCTGGACAACACCTGTATAGGTTTGCAAGCGCAATTGCTGAGAGACGCCTAACAGCACTTTTACCAGCGTATACACTTCGCTAGAAGACAGTTCATCCAAAGAGCGACCATCTAGCAAAGCGGGATCGATCGGAAATTGGTGTAGCTGTTTGCGCAAGCTGATTGCCATATTCTCGCGATCGTATTGAGCATGAGTGCGACCTAAAGTCCGATAAATCCAAATTGCACCGACTAGCACCACCAGGGCATTGAACGCTAAAACCGCATAATCGGGTAAGCGATTCAGTGAAGGACGGGCACCGTAGGAAAAGAACGTCCAGAATGACACTGTTGTAAATACGGTAAAGATCACATGCTGAACTTGTTCAGCTGAGGCGGGCTGCCCACGCCATACCGTATATCTGCGATAGAGCTTTTCTAGAATGACACCCCAGGCATAGGTGATGGCAACCAGCACGGCATAGGTGATAAACACAGCCACATATTTAGGAATGCCAAGGGTCTGTCCGTAGAGATAAAACCCTGGATCAGCCATTTTTTGCATCACCCCTCTTTCGTGCGTCCAGGCACCAGTGAAATAGTAATCCCAGTTGCCAGCGTAGAGGAAATAGTACAGATAAAAGCCGATGACCATACCCAGGTAGCCGTACTGCACCAGCCGCCGACCCGGTTTTTTCAGTTCTTGCCAGTAGGTCTTTTCAGAATCAATATCAATGCAGGGCATCTTGCAACCAACGCAAGCACTCAATTCTTTACCCGTTTTCGGATCGACTGTGCGGCACATGGACTGGGTGATGCCAGGTGTCATATTGGCTTTACTGCCTAACAAAGAACGAGGGCCAGTGTAGACCATTTGCACCGGAGCCATAGGGCAAAAGTATTGACACCAGCTTTTTCCGGCATAGAGATAGCCCACCAGAATCGCCGAGAGAATCGTTGCCAATAAAAAGTAGCCTAAGGCTGTGCGATCGCCGTTCACCAATAAAATTCGCAGCCCTAATCCCAAGACAAATAGCCCAAACTGCACGTAGAGATGATTCTTACCAAGCCAGGAATTTTCACCAATAATCACCAGCTCATAGCGAGCTTCTTGAGTCAGCGGATCTACCACTTTGCGTTTGCGCTGAATTCCCAAGGCGCGCGGGATTTGGGAAAAAAACGATAGCGGACAAATTCGCCGCCAGGCCTCATGCCCAAAGGTCATCAAAATCAAGATGCCCGCAGGCACAATCATGGCCCACCAAATCAGGGCACTCATCGAAAATTCTTCCTGGGGTAAGCAGGTATCTCGAATCTTAATGCACTGATCTAGCTTTACATGAAACGGGCTGGACAGATTACTAGGATCTGTAAACAAGGTCGTAATCGGGTCATAAAACATCGAGGCGATGAGCGTCAGCCAGCCAATAGCCAGCAACCATCGAACTCGATGCATAGTTGTTTCAGAGACCTGATTGATCATATGCGTTCCTCTCCATCTCCACTGTTAAAATCATTCACATTTCGATTCATGCTGGCGATCGCTTTCATTCCCTGAATGTTCGTCTACCGTCTCAGGCAATGCATCGATCGCCTAACTTTTAGGGAATCGCCCGGGAACTTATCTGCCAAATCCGCAGTCGTTTATCTTGGCTAAACCCGACTAAATAACGATGGTTAGGACTGAGCACCACCGCTGCATCTTTTCCACATTTGCTAGACATGGTTGTCATCAGGTTTCCCTG
>DATNOY010000790.1:0-6200 GCA_036703495.1 Coleofasciculaceae cyanobacterium | reverse complement strand
AGTCTACGTTAAACAGGACATTAAGCAGGGCTTGATGCCGCAAGACTAAGGGACTGGCTTCAGCAAAGGTCTGAATTTCTTGAGTATGCGGATCGATCCAGCGATCAATAGTTGCCGTGTAGCAAGGCAATAAAAAATGGGGCAGTTCCGTTAAACCCAGCAGTTCCTGGAAGACGGCGCAAAGCTGCATATGCCAACGGTTTTGCTTCTTGGGGTCAATGCAATAAACTAAGTCGCCGCCGGGTGTAAACAGCGCAATCCCCTTGAAGAGTGCCGTATGCTGGCTGCTATGGCGTGCTTCTGAGGAGTAGTGGGCTGAGTTAGAAAACATGAGGAGAGAGGGAAGATGGGGACTGACCTATGCTTTACTTTTAGCGTGGATACCACGCTAAAAGTAAAACGAGCTGGAGAAGTAGAGAAAGGGTGAGAAACTGGAGTCCAATCCTAACCCTTCGGCTGTTCCCAGCCTATACCCGTCCTCTCAAGATCTGGGCCATCTCGTTGGGCTTGGGCGACATTTCTAAGGCCGTTTCTTCAGTGATTCTTCCTGCCTCATACAGCTTGTAGAGAGACTGGTTCATCGTACACATGCCATCGAAGGTGCATCGGGGAATAATGGCTTCGATTTCATCAATATCCCCTCGACGGATGTAATCCTTGATCGCATCGGTGTTGATCAGGATGTCGTGGAAGGCGGCTCGTTTGCCGTCGGTGGTACGGCATAAGCCTTGAGCAATGACGGCCACTAAGGATTCAGCGATCGCCACCCGCATGGGAGCCTGTTGGTCGGGCTCGTATAGGCTGAGAATCCGCTCAATCGTTTTGACTGCGCTGTTGGTATGCAAGGTTCCCATCACCAAGTGTCCGGTTTGGGCGGCTTTGAGGGCGGTGTTAACCGTTTCCTTATCCCGCATTTCGCCCACCAGAATGATGTCTGGATCTTCTCGCAGCGAGGCTTTCAAAGCCGCATCAAACTTAAAAGTGTGAATGCCGACTTCACGCTGTTTGATCAAAGATTTCTTACTTTTATGAACAAATTCAATGGGGTCTTCAATAGTGATGATGTTTTTGGGCATCTCATTATTGATGTAGTCAATCATGGCCGCCATTGTCGTGGACTTACCAGACCCCGTCGGCCCGGTAATCAAAATCAGTCCCTTGTGATAATGGCAGACATCCTTGAAGACAGGAGGCAAATTCAGTTGCTCCATCGTCAAGATCTTCAGCGGAATCAAACGCATTACCATGGCCGGACCACGCAACGAATCAAAGATGTTGATCCGCACACGCGCAAAGTCATACTGAGTTGCGCCGTCGTAGTCTAGGGTTTGGTGAAAGCGCTCAATATCGGCATCGCTCAGAATTTCCTTCAGCCAGCTCGTGAAGGTTTCTTTATCAGTTACGGGATAGTCGGTGGTGTCAATTTCACCACGGTTCCGGAAACGGGGCACTTCGCCCACGCCGACATGAAGGTCGGAGAAGCCCTTATCGTAGGCTTCTTTGAGCAACCGCTCCAAAGTAGGACTTCCCGGACTGGGCTTTCCCCCTCGGGACATTGACCGCATATTAGCGGGAGCAGCAGGATGCTGGGCCATCGCTGGTGGGACACCCGGTCTAGCACCTGGCATCATCCCCGGATTGCTCGGTATTCCCGGATTCACTCCACCCGCAGGCGGCATCGGTAAAGTAGGCGACGGCATTTGCCGCGTGGCTTCCGTCGAGGTTTGGCTACTCATAGATGGA
The DNA here is from genome assembly GCA_036703495.1 of Coleofasciculaceae cyanobacterium. Classification (GTDB taxonomy): domain Bacteria; phylum Cyanobacteriota; class Cyanobacteriia; order Elainellales; family Elainellaceae; genus Drouetiella. Next base: position 4,457 of record DATNOY010000790.1, on the reverse strand, counting down.
GCCGGTCGTCCAGGCGGTGGCGGGGGTGGCATCCGAGGAGGAGCAGAGGGCGGAATGGGCGGGCGTTGTGAATCTGTCATAGACCACCTACGGGTGAAAGATCTTCAAAGTGCAAGATGTCTGGAGAGTCTAGAAAAAGCGGTTGCCGATCGAAATTTGAAAGTTAATGGACGATCACGATGATGGTGAGCAAATAAAGTTGGAGATTAGGATCTGTAGTTAGCGATGTCCTCTGCTTAGAAACAGCAATTTGTTGGGACAAAACCTGTCTAATTTTGCAAGGTAATTTTGCAATGCCAAATAGTTCAGCTTTAACTTCCTACACTGACAGAACTTTGCTTAATCTACAACATCTGTTTAGGGATGAGTAAGCGGAGGATTGTTCTCTGCCAGAAACTCTCTTTTAGCCCTCCTCACTGAGTCATAAACATCAAAGCAGATCAAAGCAGCGTTTAGAGATGAACCCCTTGAAGAGGGCACCCCCATTCCTGCTTGTTTCACAAGTTTTCTAGGATTGCTCTAGCTGGTATTTTGGTATTGCATGCCTCTCTTACAGATTGCCCAAACCCCATCAATTCTTATCAAGTCCCTGATGAATCAATCGGCTGGGGCGATCGCCATCAACCGGTTGCCGCTGATGCAATTCACAGCAATCGCTACATCACAAGCTGCCAATTACCGGCTGCAACTGCTGCTGTCTATAGCAGCTAGGCGACATAGCCTGGACCTATGCCGCTACCGGTACCCCTAGAGCAGTGAGGAGACTTTGAGCCGTTTGCTCAGCCGTTTCACAAGCACCGTTCATATAGCCCTGTGAACCCAGCGAACAGTGTTCTCCCGCAAACCAGAGGTTGCCTACTCGTTCCGCTTCGGCTCCGCCAATTTGGGTCCATTGACCCGGCAAGTAGCAGGCGTAGGAACCTAAAGCATGGGGTTCGGCTGCCCAGATGGAGCGTATTGCCTGACCACGCTTGACTTGGTTAATGCCTGGGAAAATTTGCTCTAAATGCGCCGTCAGCTTTTGGGCGTGGGTGCTGGGGCGATCGCTGCCCAACGTGATACCCGCCATCCCTCCCCGCAAATCCGTCACCCAGCCGCTCGGCTCGGTGGAATAGCGGGCACTTTCCCAGGTATTTTGAAACTCTAGATCCGTGTAAATGCTAACGGTGGAAGCATAGCGGGTTTTCCAGATCCGCTCCTGGTAGGGGACTGATAGCTTGCTGCTGGTGCCATAGCCTAGCTGAGCGATCGACTGCCGCTTCACGGGTGGCAAATCGACCGCTAACTCAACCTGCCGCAACACCGTGAAAGGAATCGTCAGGACTACCTGGTCATAGATGCGCTCAACACTGGTTGCACCCTGCCGGAGGCTCACCTGGTATCGGTTGGCTGGCGTCAGGCGAATGGACTCTAGCGCAGTTCCAGGTTCAATAGTGTCTGCCAACTGCTCTGCTAGCTTTTGGGGAATCTGGTCATTGCCGCCAATCACGTGATAGCGTTCGTCGCTGATGCCGTAGGTGCTCCATTTGCCAACCTCTGAACCGATCAGAAACAGCATGTTGAGGCAAGACTGATCCGCTGCATCTCGTCCAAATTCTGTGACATAAGCCACCTGCACGAGTTGTTCAATTATGGGATCAATTGGGGCTGCCGCCAAATATTCTGCCAAAGAGAGGCGATCGAGTTGGATGGCGTCTGGGCTAGGGTTGTGATAGGTAATCTCTCGGCTGCCCAGGGTTTTTAAGTCGTGAGCAATCCGCTGAGCCAAGGGAGAAAATGCTTCTATTACCTGGGCATGATTAATTTTCTGGCCCTGAAAGTAGAGAATTTCTGGCTCTAGTCCAGCATCTGCCTCATGCAAATCTGCCAGTTGTAGCCCTAGCTCTGCTGCCAGCGATCGCACTGCCGTATGACGAGAATCAATAAACTCACCGCCTAGCTCAACCACCCCCGGGCTACCTGCCACGCCCCGCAAACTGCGGAGCCTACCCCCCGGACGCTGATTGGCTTCCACAATATCCACCGGGATGCCTGCCTGTCGCAGCCGATAGGCTACCGTTAAACCCGCCACCCCTGCCCCAACCACCAGGATTTTGGCATCAGCGATCGCTGAAGGTGAGGGTAAACCAGGCGCTACGGGGTTGCCGCTGAGCTGGCCTAAGCGAGGATGGATGCCGAATAACCCTGTGGCAGCTATTCCGCCCAAAACTTGCCTTCGGGAAATTTGGGAAGCAGAGCAGCTTAGCCAATCATTGACTTCAGCCGCAGGCACCTGAGCGGTATGAGAAATTTGCGCAATTTGATAAGCCCGACGCAGTAAATCAACTAAGACACTTCTTGACATATAGGAATAGAGATCAACTAAAAATTAGGGATCAAGCAATTGGAAACTATTGCTGCTTGACAGCAATGGCTACCGCGATCCGGATGGCGATTTGAACAGGGTGCGAATGCCTTACAGGGGTGGGTCCGCTAGCTCGCACTTAAGTGACCGTCATATTGAACGGCGCAAATAAATTCTGTAAAACTAATAATGCTGTCAAATAGACACAATAGACCCATGGAGGTGAGGTGAGGTTCGCCCAATTTAGGATTGCCGTTGTGCCAGGGATGCCCTGGGCGAAAAGCCGCCCAACCCTATGCTTTACCCACCTGTGAACTATCGACCCCCTTATCCCTTAAATTTTTGCGAATCTTGACTCAAACGCTGAACGCTTTACTTGATCAGCTCTCCATCCAGGCTATCCTAAAGTTCCCGATTGGAGGAGGTCATTTCATGCCGTGGTTTGTCAAAATTGAAAAAGGTGTCGTTGATAAATCTAACTTTGACCAGTTTGTTCCAGCTCATCGAGAGTATGTGAAGCGTTTGATTGCTCAAGGGCATGAGGCAAAATCAGGATACTGGGCAGAATTAGGTGGAGGTATGCTGTTGTTTAAAGCAGCAGATTTATCAGAAGCAGCCGCGATCGTTGCCCAAGATCCTCTCATTCAGAACGGCTGCGTGGATTATCAGCTTCACGAATGGCGCATCGTTGTTGAATAAAAGCAGCGGACTAAAAAGCAGTGGATTAAAATGTGAACCGCAATGTGAACTGTGCTGCCAACCACGAAGCTAATCTTCTTTCAACCCCCCCTGCTTCAATTTCCAAACTCTACCTATCCCCAACCCCCCCTCATGAGTGATACCAAGGATGACGGTTATAAATTAGTTGCTGACAACCGCCAAGCCCGCTTCCAATACGAAATCTTGGAAACCTACGAAGTTGGGGTTGAGCTAAGAGGCACAGAAGTTAAATCCATTCGCAACGGCAAGGCGAATCTGCGCGACGGTTATGCTCTGATTCGCAATGGCGAGGCATGGCTCCATAATGTGCATGTTTCTCCCCATGAAACAGCCAGCCAAATCTTTAACCATGAACCGCGCCGAACCCGTAAATTGCTGCTCCACCACCAGGAAATCCGCAAGCTGATTGGCCAAGTCGAACAGCAGGGCTTAACGCTGGTGCCCCTGAAGATGTATCTGAAGCGGGGCTGGGTGAAGCTAACGCTAGCGCTGGTGCGCGGCAAGAAGCTCCACGATAAACGGGAAGACCTAAAGCGGAAGCAGGAAAAACGGGAAATTGAGCGGGTGATGAAAAATCGCTAGAGGGGCGAAGCGTTCGGTAGATTGGCTTTCACACCGCCAGATCTGACGATTGGATGCTGCATGCTTGGATACTGAATAGCGGTGAATGTAAAGAAATGTTGCGAATTCTGCGGTGTCTGCGTTATATTTGTTTACAACGACCTTGGGTTCGTCCAGTAGTAGCCAGGTTTAGGGATTGATTCTAAGCAGCTTTCTTCAGGATGTTTCTTGTAGGTATCGGGTTATCTCCTCCCAACACAGCGAGTTCAACCAGCCTGAAAGAGAGGCTGGTTTTTATTTGAAATGGTCTATCAATTCTTTTTCTGTAAAGCATTTTTCTAAAGCAAGCTATCTGGGGTGTTTTTAACCTGGTTTCTATGGCAAGTTTGAGCGATGGCTCAGGCGATCGCCCAAATCAAAGATGAAATCTTTAATTGGAGGTAGCTGCTGACTCAACACCGTGATACCTTAGTGAATGGCATAAGCATATGGATGCTACCGAACCGTTGTAAAACCTTTAACTCCTACGTTTCAGTGCTGAGAGAGATGCGGTCAATCTGTGGGTTGCTCAAGTTTTTCCCCCCTAAGTGTGGAGTTTTAAGAAGAGGGTATCGTTTAGCATCAATAAGAGTACTCACTAAGCTGTATTGTCAGAATGGACAAAAGATTTTTGCAGTGGTCTATTCTGTCCTTCATTTATCCAGCTTTATCGAAAAACAGCGTCACATAGACCCGTTTCAAATCGTTTGTTACTGAGCCTCTGGAGGTATCTTTTTCATGTCTATCCGTCTTTATGTGGGCAATCTGCCCAAGGACTTTGAGCGTCAAGAGT